>JAOZPW010000273.1 GCA_029932545.1 Thermoanaerobaculales bacterium
ACCTCTCACGGCATCACGAGCCGATTCTTTAGATCTGACGGCCGTTTCATGGTCAGTACCCAGGGTACCGACGGCGAAATGACTGATTTCGAGGTCACCCACACCTTCGGCGTCGAACCCCTCCAACAGTATCTGGTGCCTTTCCCCGGCGGGCGTATGCAATGCCTCAATATCGCGTGGGACTCAGACCGCAACCAGTGGTTCGACCTCAATCCCGATCTGGTCATCCCGCCGGACGACTGGTTGCACTGGACCAGAGCCGCACAGAACTGGAACGGAATGTGCGCCGAGTGCCATTCGACCAACCTCAAGAAGGGTTTCGACGCCGGGACCCGGACCTATTCAACGACCTGGTCCGAGATCGATGTCAGCTGTGAGGCCTGCCACGGCCCCGGCTCGGAGCACGTCAGGTGGGCAGATATTCCGCCGATGGCTCGACCGGAGGTTGATGACTTCGGTCTGACGGTCGATACCGGGAGTATCCAGTCCACCCAGTTGGTCGAGCTCTGCGCACCCTGCCACTCCCGCCGCTCGGAACTGGGCGACTACGACCATACTCAGGCATCTCTACTGGACATTCAGATTCCTTCGGTCCTTGAGCAGGGCACCTACTTCGCCGATGGCCAGATCCTCGAAGAAGACTACGTCTGGGGCTCCTTCACCCAGAGCAAGATGTACCACAACGACGTAGGGTGTTCCGACTGTCACGACAGCCACAGCCTGAAACTGAAATTTGACGGGAACGAGCTGTGCGCACAGTGCCACCGGGCCGACGTCTACGACACCCGCGAGCACCACTTCCACAAAAAGGTACACGAGGGCAAACCATCAGATGGGGCGCTCTGCGTCAAATGCCACATGCCGGAAAGCCCGTTCATGGTGATCGACTGGCGGGCCGACCATTCCATTCGGATTCCCCGTCCAGACCTCTCAGTGACACTGAATACCCCCAACGCCTGCTCCCAGGAGGGATGCCACGGCGACAAACCCTTGAGTTGGTCGGTCGATGCATTTACAAAGTGGTATGGCATGGCCAAGAAACCGCACTACGGCACGACTCTGACCGCCGGCCGCGAAGTTCGGCCGGAGGCTCTGGCTGAATTGGTGCGAATGACGGGCGACGAACTCTACCCGGCAATCGTTCGCGCGACGGCCTTGACTCTGTTGGGCGCCTACCCCGGAGAGGAGAGCCGCCGGGCCTTCGCCGCGGCCCTGGTCGATGAAGACTCCCTGGTACGTTATACGGCCGTCAACAGCGTCTCGGCAGAGGGGCCCGAGGCACTGGTCGAGGTGTTGGTTCCGTTACTCTTCGATCCCGTTCGTGCGGTTCGGTTGCAGACCGCCGTGAGATTGGCCGACGCCCCTGACCAGTTGCTCAAAACCTACCAAAGAGAGGCCCTTGATCAAGCCCTCGCCGACTACAAAGACGCGATGGAGTACTCGCTGGATTTCTCTTTTGCCGGCCACAACCTGGGTAATCTCGCCGCGCGTCTCGGCAAAAACGCAGAAGCGGAGAAACACTACCGCGAAGCCATCGCCATCGATCAGTTGTTCTACCCGGCCAAAGTCAACCTCGCCGTTCTTCTCAGCGCCGAGGGCCGAAACAACGAGGCCGAAGTCTTACTGCGAGAGGTCCTCGAAGCCTACCCGGAGGAACATCAGGTCGCCTATTCCCTCGGTCTCTTGCTGGCCGAGATGGGACGCTACCCGGAGGCGGAGACCTGGCTCACCAGGGCAGCTGCGGGCATGCCGGGGCATCCTGGGGCACAGCGGAATTTGGCGGAGATTCGGCGTTATTTGATGTCGATTGGGGACAATTGAACCGCCAAGACGCGAGGATCGCGAAGGGGTGCTCGAATTTTGCAGGCCTCACTGACCAGTCGGTTTTTCGATTTGCGCTTTGAGTTCGTCTGGAAGTGACACCCAAAGGTCCGGGTAGGCTTCGACCAGCCGAGCGATATCGGCAAGATCCTTGATTCTCTTGCTCTGTCGTCGCTCAGCCGTTCTCCATGCCTTGATCTTGCCTCTCAATGTATCTCCCAGGGAGGCAACGCGCATTAAGATCCCGTGAACATCTGCCGCAACACTTCGTGACGGGAAGGTCTCGTAGAACGCCTCCGTGCTCAGCTGGAGGCTGACATGTGACCGACCCTTGAAATTGATGGACCAGGGAAACGACTCTGACGTGAAGCCCACCCCTTCGAGAGACTGCACACAAAGGTCAATACTTTCGGTGACCACGACAAAATCGACGTCCCGGGTCACCATCGGTTCGACGGCCCAGTGATTCACCGCCACCCCTCCGATGGCGCACCACGAAATGTCTGCACGCTCGAGAGCGTCGATCATCCGCATGACATCGTCGGTTCCTCCTGAGGTCTGCCAGTCGAAGAACTGCTTTGGTGTCATGCAACCAATCTATCATGAGATTCACTCATCGGTCCTGGCCCGGCGGAGCCGGAACCAAAAAGCGACAGGCCGGCCCACCGGGTAGCTTTTAGCTGTTTGCTGTTAGCGATTAGCTCGGCAACCGGCTCGAGAATGGGCGCCCGCGGAGTGCGAGGGCGGTTTACGGACGCTGTCTACTGCCCCGGTACCGGGCGCGGTCCCGGATTTCGGACGCTGTCCCGGTCCCGGCCCCTGCCGAAGAAAGTCGGTAACGGTAACGGTAACAGGCTCGGGCTCGGGAAATGGGCGGCGTGAACTGACAGCTGAGAGCTGACAACTGACAGCGCGACTTATCCCCCTTTTTCTTCAAATTTTCGAAACAGTTCATGGATAAGTCGCTAAAGAGCTGCGCCTGCTGTAACAAAGGATTCCGGCGCGCCCTCCGGAGACGATGCTACGATCACGCCTCTCGGAGGGCGGCGGCATGGAAATGAACCGAATAACTCAGAATAGGACAAAACCATTGTGGCAAAGGTGGATTGCAACAGCATTCACGGCACTGATCATCGCGGCATCGGCCATTCCCGTCTTCAGTCAGGAAGCGATAGAGACAGGCCCCGAGTCCGCGAACCCACATCCCGCAGTCACCGTTCCAGCTGAATTCAGCAGCGCCCGGGCAACGATGACGGTCTTTCTCGAGGCCTTCTATGCCGATGGTGGCCCGGACCTGGACACCGCCGCCGAGTGCCTCGACCTGTCATCCTTGCCTCCTTCGACCCGGGGTGGCCGTGGCCGAGAGCTTGCGGTCGGACTCAAGGACGTGCTCGACCGGACCCAACTGATCAACGTCGATGAGATCAGTGACGACCCAAATGGCACGGCCTGGACCCTCCCGATCACCGAGGCACAACAAATCGTCCTGGACCGTTCGAATGACGGACGGTGGCTGTTCACCTCCGCCACCCTCGAAGGCCTGGATGAGACGACAGTGGCGGTGGAAAAACAGGAGATCGTCGAGGGGGTCGAGAAAAGCGTCGGCATTGTCTCCGTGGCTCAGTGGCTCCGGGCCAAGGCGCCACCGTCTCTGCGAGGCCGAGCCCTCTCCCTCGAGGGCTGGCAGTGGATCGGAATCCTGCTCCTGATCCTGATCGGCGTCGCCGCCAGCCGCCTGGCCGTTGCAATCCTCCAGGGGCCGGTCATGACCGGGCTTCGCCGGTGGGCCCCCGAGGTCGATTCCGAACTCGTTCACCGATCCCTCAAACCGATGGGTGCTTTGGCGATGATTCTCGTGTGGTGGATGGGCATTTCGTTCCTGGGCCTGCCGTTGGCCTTTCTTCGCTGGTTCTCGACCCTGGTCGAGGTCGTTCTTATTTTCACTGCCTCACTGACCGCCTACCGGCTGGTCAACGTGCTCGGGGATGTTCTGGACAAAAGGGCACGCCAGACCACGAGCCGGCATGACGATTTGTTGGTCCCGATGATTCGTACGACACTCAAAGTATTGGTGTTCGTCGTGGCCTTCGTCATCCTGGCCGGTACCTTCGAGCGGGACCTCACGGGACTACTCGCCGGTTTGGGTATCGGTGGTCTGGCCTTTGCCCTGGCAGCCCAGGACACCCTGGGAAATCTCTTCGGTTCTCTGACCGTGCTGCTGGACCGTCCCTTCCAGGTTGGTGACTGGGTCGTCGTCGGCTCGGTCGAGGGCACGGTCGAGGAGGTCGGATTTCGATCCACTCGAATCCGAACGTTCTACAACTCCAAAATCACTCTGCCCAACTCACAGCTGACAAGTGCCTCGGTCGACAACCTGGGTGACCGGCAGTACCGGCGATGGAGCACTCGCCTCGGTGTGGCCTATAACACGCCGCCCGAAAAGGTCGATGCCTTCTGCGAGGGCGTCAAGGAGATCATTCGCCAACACCCACACACCCGAAAGGACTATTTCCACGTCGCCCTCAACGAGTTTGGCCCGTCGGCCCTGGAAATCATGCTCTATGTCTTCTTCGTCACGCCCGATTGGGCAGACGAGCTGAAGGAACGCCATCGCCTAGCCATCGATATCATCCGCCTGGCAAAGGAACTGGGTGTCGAGTTCGCCTTCCCGACCCAGACGCTCTATATGCGACAGGAGCCCTGGACGCCCCCAGCGACGGTCTCCGCGGAAGACTTCGCCGACGGCAGCCTCAATCTCCAGGATGAAGCCAGGCAGACCGCACAGCGCCTGACCCGAGACCTCGACGACAATCCTGGAGGGGCCACCTGAGAATTGGAGGCCGAGGGGCCCGCGCAAGAATACGTCCATGGAATTCGCACCCAGATGTGGTGCAGATTCGGCTTGGACGATTGAACGAAACCGGAGGTGTAGCTGTGCCTACATTGAGGATTTCGCGATTGAGGACGAGCCGAAGATGCGGTGCAGATGGGATGCGAAAACGCGGAGTCATTCTTGCGCGGGCCCTAATCCATTGATCTGGTCGATTGAAGGATTGGTGGGCTTGCTGGGAATCGTGGTGCCGGCCCTGGTCGTGGCCGCCGTGGTTCACCGCTGGGTTGAGAGAACTGACTGGAAAACGATCTCGTTCTCCTTGGGGCTTGCCCTGGTCGCGCTCGGACCTTCGGTCTATCAAGAGGTTCTTCCCGTACCAGTCGACGAGGTGG
>JAOZPW010000274.1 GCA_029932545.1 Thermoanaerobaculales bacterium
GGCTCTTCGCCCCTGACCTGTTCCGGGCTCATGTAGGCCGGAGTGCCGACGGTCAAATTGGTGGCCGTCAGGTCGCCCCCCTCATCCATCGGGCTCAGCGTACCGAAATCGGCCAACTTGGGGACGCCCGCTCCATCAAACAGGACATTCGAAGGCTTGACGTCCCGATGCACAATGCCCTCACGGTGCAGGCACGCCAGAGCTTCGAGCAAGGCCTCGGCGATACTCTCAACCTCAGCAATTTCCAGTCCCCCGTCGCCGAGCCGCTGGGACAAGTTGCCACCCTCAAGATACTCCATGACGACCGCCATCGAAGGCCCGGCATCAACCAACTCATAGATCTGAACCAGGTTTTCGTGCCGCAGTTTCCGGCCGACGCGCACCTCGCGTTTGAGCCGCTGGACCGCCGTCGGGCGGTCGGGCCGGGCCAGCACCTTGACTGCGACATGCTCCTGCAACTCGGTATCGAACGCCAGCCACACCTCAGCCTGGCCGCCGACGCCCAAGACCCGCTGCAACCGCCACCGCTCGGGCAGAGCAAAGCCATGCTGGGGCTCTCCCTCCGATGATGTGACGGTCCGGGTGCGATGTCGGTGTTCCACCATGGTGTGGTGGGAGTGTACTCGGTCGGTCGTGCGATGAGAATAGAACCTCTGTTTCTGCCTCCTCTTCTTCCTTATTTCCTGGCTTCCTTATTCAACCCCTTGTCTCCAAGCGTCCCCCAATTGAAGGCAAAAACAATAAGGAAGCCAGGAACCCAAGAGAGGAAGACTCTATCGTTCCTATCCCGTCCCAGCTTGATTGACATGGTCGTTATTCTAGTCTAAATATTACCAAACCTGAGCGATTCTCATCGGCGACCTATGCCAAATCCTTGGGCACTGGCTGCCCACGCTGCCCGCTTCGCGGGCCCGAGCCTGTCGGCTCGGAAGCCCTTCGGGCCGGCGTCGGTTCCTACTTTCAAAAAGCCTCGACAGACGAATAGGTATGCCTACGTTTTTTTCAAGCACCAGAGCCTCAAGGATTTGACATATTTCATCCGCCAGAATCGCTCAGATTAGGTATTAGTCTGGAGCAATCATGAGCACCGTAACGCGCACCCAGGTGCGAGCGGCAATCCAGCGTCTCATCGAGGACCCGACCCGGGGCAAGCCTCTCCAGTTGACGCTCAATGGTCTAAGGTCATGGCGCACCAGTGATTGGAGAATCGTCTATCGGGTTACCGAGGCCCAACTGGAGATCCTGATAGTGGCTGTAGGCCATCGGAGAGATGTGTACGACCGTATCCATGAGCGCCTGAAGTAGAGGATCACGAGCTCTTTTTAGATGATAGAATACCCATATGACCAGGGACTATGATGTTGTTGTCGAACGGGATACCGAAGGGTTCTACGTGGCCTCGGTCCCTTCTCTTCACGGTTGCCATACCCAGGCTCGGTCTCTGGATGAACTGATGGAGAGGATTCAGGAGGTCATTGAACTCTGTCTCGAAGAGCAGGACCCTCCATCCGGAGTACTTGAGTTTGTCGGTGTGCAGCGGATCCGCATCGCATCATGACTCCTCGGCTGAGGGTGACCGGCAATAAACTCATACGCGCTCTCGAGAATGCTGGTTTTGGTGTCTCTCGCATCAGGGGTAGCCACCATTTTCTTCGGCACCCAGACGGCAGAGCCACCTCTGTGCCAGTTCATTCAGGCGAGACGATCGGCCCCGGCCTTCTATCGAAAATTCTACGTGACACGAAGCTCTCCCGTGAAAAACTGGAATCACTGCTTTGATTCTGACCTGAAACAACCACCAGGTGAAAAGGACGGGACAGTTCGAAGAACGGATGAGCAATGACCACACCACTCGACCTCAAAGGATTGCAAAGCCTCCTGTGGAATTTCGCAGGCCACCGCACGGTGACGACCGCGGCCAAATGCGGAATTTTAAGCCGTTTGGCTCGATCACCAGCGACAGTCAATACAATTTCTGAAGACCTCGAGCTTGCGCCGGAGGCGTGCGACAAGGTCGTACGAGCCCTGGTTGCACTGGGAGTGCTGGAATACGACGAGCCCATCTTCCGGCTGGCCCCGGACCTCGAACCACTTTTCAATCAAGGCCCGGACGATCTTGCGCCGTTCCTCGAACACTCCCACCGGATGTACGAAAACTGGGGCGAGAATCTGGAGACCTGGCTTCGTACCGGCACATGGCCTCGTCGGGAGAGACAGTCAAAAGAAGTTCAGAATTTTGGCAAGGCGATGCGGGGCGTCGGCGTACGAACGGCAAAGACGGTCGTCGACCATATCGATCTTGAAGGTGTTCGCTCGATGCTTGATATCGGCGGAAGCCTGGGCCATTGGGCGCAGGCCGTCTGCGAGAAGGCGCCCGGCGTCTCGGCCACCGTATTCGACATTGAGGAGACTGCTGCCGCAGGCAGGGAACTCTACAGGGGCACCGAATTCGAAGGCCGCATTTCGTTTTCCGGCGGCGATTACCTCTCGGACGACCTCGGCAAAGGCTACGACCTGGCCCTGATCGCCAATGTCCTGCATCAGGAGTTGGCCGAGCAGGCTTCAGAGTTGATCCGGCGAACGGCCAAAGCCTTGGCGCCGGGCGGCCGTCTCTGCGTGGTCGACTTCCGAATTGACTCCGACCGCTGCGGCCCGGAACTTGGCACACTGTTCGCAATTCACATGAGAGATTTCGGTGACACCTGGACCGAGGCCGATATCGGTTCCTGGATGACTGACGCCGGACTGAGCTCGATTGAACGAACTGACGTCGGCCCCACTCGGTGGATCATCACGGGGCACAAGCGATGAAACCAGCGCGTCCGGTATTGCAAAGAAGCTCTCAGCCCCACAAGGTCCGACCGTGATGACCTTCCTCATCGCTATTGCTCTCGTCACTGGAGTGATCGCCATCCTGATCGGCTTGGCGGTTTTTTGCCTGCGGAACCACCCATTCTCCCTCGAACGATTCCGCCCACAACTCGAAGAGATCCTCAGCGACGGGATCGCGCCCCTTCACGCCACGGTCAGCAACCTCTCAGCGACCCGTCTCAGATGGTCCGGGATCGAGATCATCGCCCGTGATGTCCGACTGCTTTCGGATGACGGGCACATCTGGGTCTATTTCAACCACATATCCTTCCGCGCTCCACTTTCGGCAATCCTCTCGCCCCGAAGCCTTGAAACCTTCACCGGGCCATGGCTCTTTTCGGAAGCGATGGTCGATGCTCTTTCACCTCAGTCCCCGTTCGAAGGGTTGCACGGGATCGCAACAAACACTGACGTTGGCCTCCGGTTCGATGTCGCCGGCGGCCGGTTCGGAAGAACCAACATCGACAGCGGAAAGATCCTCATCAGTGAGGTCAGAGGCAAGAACGGACGCCGTACTCGGGCCGAGATTTCCTTCCACGCCAAAACCGCCGCCAGCGACGCCCTCAATATTCTGTCGAAGACACCGTTCGAACTGATGGAGCCGGAGGCTTTGCCGGCCGGCCCGGTCCAAGGCGAGGTCGAGGCCACCGTTGAGCTTGCCTTCGCCTTCGACGAACTGCCCCAGATGATCCACAACACACGCGCCGAAGTGCGTGATCTCCGGGTACCGAATGCCATCGGCGGCCTGGACCTCTCCAAGGGCTTCTTCGACATCACCGTCAGCAATGACACAGCCACGGTCGAAGGCACAGCCCGCTTGGGCGGGGTCCCGGCAACCCTGCGTTATTCGACGCCTGCCAAACCCAAACCGGAAACGATGGTGATGCAATCAGCCGATATCGGCGCCCTGATCGCCGCTGTGAATATCTCAGGCCGACTGGACGGAGGCAGCCTCGCCATGAAACTCGAACGATGCCACGACGATGAGCCATGGTCCGGGTTGGTCGAGGTAGGGACAACTCGTGTCCTCCAGGCACCCCTCCTTACCCGATTACTGACGATGGCGTCCCTCCCGGGTTTTCTGTCTCTCCTCTCGAGCGACGGTCTGACCATCGACCATGCCCGGACCGAAATTGCGATTGAATCCGGCAGAATCAGTTGTCGGTCGATCAGAATTTCAATCGATCAACTGGAGATCACCGGGCACGTCAACATCGCACTGGATTCCGGCCACATCGAAGGTGAAGGCCTTCTCATTCCGGCCGCCTCCCTCCAGCGTCTGGTCGGCACGGTGCCGATCCTCGGCGCCTTTTTCGAAGGAATCGGCAAGAAAAATACACCAATCGTCGCCACCCGGTTCACGCTGTCGGGACCACCGTCAAACCCCGAGATCACCGTCTTCCCGGTGTCATCGCTCGCGCCGGACATTCTCAGGGATCTTGGTCTGGTTTGATTCGCCGGGGACCGGCCCATTGACAATAGCGGCCACAGGAGGCCGCCCCTACAACACCTCGTCGTATCCGGTAGAAGCAGGCAACCGCGCCTTTCCTTCTGACAGCTGAGAGCTGACGGCTCCCGGCGAAGCCGGGTCAGATTTCCTCGTCCTCGACCAATTCTCTGTGCTCGAGCAGTTTTCTTGCAGTGGCGGCATCCTTCTTCCGAACCATGAACGACACGCCGCCACGGCCGACGACACCAACCCCGGCCAACCCCAGCCCAAGATAGTGCTGGTCCGCAACCCCATCCATCATGAAGGGAATGCCTGAAGCCTCGAGCAATGACTGGACGACCGTAGCCTCGGTGCCGTCTGCTGTGACAAAGATCGATTCAACCTCGACATCACCGTCGATCAACTCCCTGCGGTCGACAGGCGGACCCTCAACCAGAGCGGCGCCGCACCTCGGACACTGAGTGATCCCCTCGACATACTCGCCTCGCACACCACCCTCGATCAGATCGGGACAATCAGGATTTGCACAGTACATGGCCCCTCCTTCCGGTCTTTGCAACCATTGTATGTGAGAACGCCCCGTTCAGTTCCGAAACGGAAGGGGCTCCCTTTTCCTGGCGTACACCTGGCTCTTTCTGGCGGCCCCTTTTTTGGAAAAGGGCGGACACGGGGGTCCGCCCCTACAGGTCATTTATGACTCAGCTGCCCAACGTCCCGGCTTAT
>JAOZPW010000275.1 GCA_029932545.1 Thermoanaerobaculales bacterium
GGGACAACCGTTGTCAGGGGTCGCGCAGCGACCGGCCGCAGGCCGGCTTGCCCTTGACCACGGTTGGCTCACCAGCTATCAGCCCTCACCCTCATGAACGACACGGAGATCACCATGCACGGGTCATCGCCAGCCACGTCGCCACCCCGGTCACCGACACTGAATCTGCCACCTGTCGCTGTTGACCGTCGCGGCCACCTGACGCGGTCACTGATATCTGGCGCTGATTCCTGTCGCTGCCTACTGACGCTGTTTGCCAGCAGAGCCCCTGTCGTCCCTCACCGCCCGACGACCGACTCCAATTCGGCCACCGTCTTGGGAATACCGGAGCCGAGAACACGGGCGCCGTCGGCGGTAATCAAGACGTCATCCTCGATCCGGATACCGCCGAATCCTTGATAGGCATGCAGTCGGTCGTAGCAGATGAACTCGCTGTGCCGGTCGGCAGTTCGCCACTGGTCGATCAGGGCCGGCACGAAATAGATTCCAGGCTCGATGGTGATGACGAATCCCGGCTGGAGCTTCTTGGCCAGACGCAAGAAGGCGAGGCCGAACTGCTCGGACCGGCTGTCTCCCTCGTCGTAGCCGACCAGATCACCCAAATCCTCCATGTCGTGCACATCCTGACCCAGCATGTGACCCAGCCCGTGTGGAAAGAAGAGGGCGTGGGCGCCGGCCTCGACCGCTGCGTGTGGATCGCCCTGCATCAGGCCGAGATCGACCAGACCCCGTGCCGCCGTCAGCGCAGCCAAGCCATGGAGTTCACGGTTGGTCTTTTCGGGGGAAGCTGCTGCAATCGCCGCCTCCTGCATTGCAAGCACGATCTCGTAAATATCCCGCTGCTGCGACGTGAATGTGCCACTGACCGGGAAGGTGCGCGTGATGTCCGAGGCGTACCAACGAGCGCTGTCCGCCCCGCTGTCCACCAGCAAGAGATCACCCTCGGCCAGGGTATTGGCGTAGGACGTATTGTGCAGGACCTCGCCCCGCACGGAGACGATCGGATTGAAACTCTGTTGCCGGTCATGGGCCAAAGCGACCCGCTGAAGAACCGCAGCCAACTCGGCCTCGGTCCTGCCGGGTCGAGTGGCCGCCATGATTTCCCGATACGCTTCTGCAGTCACCGCGAGAGCGCCCTCGATCTCCGCGATCTCGGCGTCGGTCTTGATCGAACGCTGGGCAATCACTGCCTTGATCAGTATCTGCGACACACCCCCATCGACCGTTCGTGGATCGGTCTCAAGTATCTCAGCCAGTTCAAAACGCCGTTCGGCACGGTAGGGCGGCAGGTAGTGGATCTCGACACCCCGCGCGCACAGATCCGACACAACCCCGGCCAACGTCTTCCGCAAGCCCGTGCCGGCAAAACCTGAGGCCGAAGCGTGGTCTGACAGGACCGCGTGGGGACCGTGCCACACCAGGTCGTCCGGGTGTTCTTCTCGACCGAAGAGAATCTCTTCACCGCCGGGCAACAGCAATGCCGCCATATCCGCTTCGTTGACCCCGACGTAATAGAGGAAGTTCGAGTCCTGCCGGAAGGGGTAGACGTTGTCAGCATAGTTCTTAGGAGCCTCGGCATTTGCCAGAATCAAGATCGCGCCGCCATGTACGGCCTTTCGGAGCTCTTGACGTCGAGCCTGGTAGGTTTGGAAATTCATGTCAGCATTCCTCCGAGGTCAGTGTACTGCGTCTGGATTTGGTGTGTCGGCCGGCGAGCCATCCAGCACAGTGTAAGCTGTCACAGTGATCAGCACGCCTCTGCGCACGACCGTCGACCTCGGGAACGGATGGACTTTTTTCAACGGCAAGGTTGGGCGACGGTGGTTGGCCGGCCTCCAGGGCGACGGTCAACCCGTATCCCTCCCACACTGCTGGAATCGGCGCGATACCTTCCAGATGGGGCGGCACTCCTACGTCGGCCATGGCGCCTATCGATTGGTATTCGAACTTCCGGAAGCCACAACCTCGGGCACCTGGCATTTGCGAAGCGAAGGATTCTACGGCTGCGCCGAGATCTGGCTGGACGGCCGGCGCATGGCCAGAGCCGATGGGCAGTACTTGGGACTGGATATCCCCATCGACCCGCTGTCGCCCGGCGAACACCTTCTGGCCGTCCGCATGGACAACCGCATTCACCGCAATGTCCTACCGGGTTCTTCAGCCCCTGATTTCCTGCTCTACGGCGGCCTGGTCGGCAAGATGTGGCTCGAACGACGACCCAAGCCGGCATTTGACCTGGGTGCGGTCACAGTCCGTGCTGTGATCGACGATTCAGGCAACGGATCGGTCGTGCTCCACAACGGGGATACCGACGGCGAGATTGAGGTGACCGTCTTCGATTCTGTCGGAGTTATCGCGGGCCAATCCAGCTCCCAAGCCCTGGGGACCACAACCACCGAACTGCACATCGATGCACCCCGACTCTGGTCCCCGGAAGATCCCAACCTCTACAGATGCGAAATCACACTGATAGAGAGGGGCCGGGTTCTGGACGCCGTACACCTGCCTTTCGGTTTTGCCGCGGCCGAATTTCGCTCCGAACAGGGTTTCTTTCTCAACGGCGAACACCTGGACTTGCACGGCGCCAACCGCCACGAGTCGATCCCGGGCCTCGGCTCGGCCCTGCCGCCGGAACTCCAGTGGCGGGATGCCGAGATCCTCAAAAATCTGGGCTGCAACTTCGTTCGACTCTCTCACTATCCACAGCATCCGGCCTTCCTCGACGCCTGCGACGAACTGGGGCTCCTCGTCTACCCGGAAATCGCCACATGGAAGAGCGTTCGTTCCAGCCGAGGCTGGCTTTCCGCAGCCCGGCGCCAGATGCACGATTTAATTCTCCGCGACCGTCACCGGCCCAGCATCATCCTCTGGGGCATGGGCAACGAGAGCCGGTCTAAGAAGGCGTATCACCAACTGGGTAACATCGTCGGAAAACTGGATCCCCAGCGGTCAACAATTTACGCCGAGAACCATCTCTACCGCGCCAAGCGCCGGAACACCGTCGGCATACCAGACGTCTGGGGCACCAACTACGAACTGGATGTACTCGAAGAAGCTGCGTCCTCGAGCCGGTCGGGCACGGTCATCGTGGCTGAGTGCTGCAACCACCCCCGCTCGATCAAGGGCGACGAGCACGAAGAACTGACCCAGCTCAACACCCTGGAACGGGACTGGGAGGCGATGGCCGACAAACCGTATGTCGCCGGCTATGCCGTCTGGGCCCTGTCGGACTATGCGACCGAGCATCGTGATCGCTTTCGGCGCCTGCCGGGACTGCTGGACGCCTGGCGGCGCCCGAAGATGGCCGCGGAGTTGTTCCGCGCCCGCCATGGCCGAGAGCCCTTCGTCACGCTTTTCGTCACCGGGCCAGGTCCCGAGCGGCCCCCGTCACGGTTTCGCCGAGACATCGATCTCGAGCCGGACGGCAACCATGAGATCCATGTTTTTTCCAACTGCGATCCGGTCAATCTGGTCATCGACGGCACCGAGCCACACCGGCTCGAACGCGCCGTTCATTTCGTCGTCACTGTCGGCGACCTGCCCGAATTTGTGGAAGCGGAAGGGGTCTCCGGATCGGCGATTGTTCAATCGACCTGGCGGCGCCACGGTCCTGCCCACCGTATCGAGTTGAAGCCGAGAACCGAGGCCACTCCCGGCCGAACGCTGGAGGTCAACATCGAAACCCTCGATTCAAACGGTGTGATCGCCCGCGACTTCAACGGCCAATGCCGACTGGAAATCGAGGGTCCGGGGAGCCTGCGCGCCTACACCGAGGCCGACGAAGCCGAAATCGCACGAGGCGAAGGCCGGACCTATGTCACCTGCAGTGCCGTTGAACACGGCGAGGTTCTGCTGACAGCCGCCGCCGACGGCTTGGAGAACCAAACAGTCCTTATCTCTTGGGGCTGATCGTTCTCGTAGGGTGGGCCTTGGCCCACCCTACAGTTCCCGGTCGTCAATCACACAACCTGTAGGGGTGGACCCCCGTGTCCACCCGTATTTGACTACTATGTTACAATCTACATAGAATAGGTGATGTAATGAAGTCCTCGAAAAAGGAGGCAAAATCATGGCCCTGAACATTCGAAGATCCGAAACCGAATATCTGGTAAAGGAGCTGGCTTCCTTGACCGGTGAGAGCAAGACTGAAGCCGTAACCCGTGCTGTTGAAGAGCGACTCGACCGACTCAGGCGTGAAGGACGAGGCTTGCGCCTCGCGGATGAACTCGACAGGATTGCCCTCCACTGCTCCGATCTGCCGGTCCTGGATGACCGAGAAGCTGACGAGATCATCGGATACGACGAGTTTGGCATTCCCGGCCCATGATCATCGACACTTCGGCGATTTTGGCTATTCTCCAGAACGAGGCAGAACGACGGCACTTCAACGAAAAGATCGAGGCCGCTGCGACAGTCAGGATGTCTACAGCGACCTACGTCGAAACATCGATCGTCATCGAGAGTCGTTTCGGCGCGGCGGGACTTCAGGACCTCGACCGTTTCATTGAGTTTGCAGGAATCGAACTCGTATCAGTCGATACGAAACAGGCCAAAGCAGCGCGCGCAGGATTCTCCACCTACGGCAAGGGGCGACATCCGGCGAAGCTCAATTTTGGAGACTGTTTTTCTTACGCCTTGGCATGGGTCTTCGGTGAGCCTCTGCTCTTCAAGGGCGATGATTTCTCGCGCACCGACATCGTGCCTGCCTGTTCTCTGGAAGATCAATAGCCGGCGCCGGGTGGACACGGGGGTCCACCCCTACGGTTCCCAATCGCCAATCACACCGTTTGTCGGGGCGGCCCCGTCGACGGCCAACGATTCCCCCACGCCAATCACCACGCCAGTAGGGGCATATAATCCCACCCGTCAGACGTTCCTGACTCGAAGCCGTCCGAGAAGATCTCCTCCCACAAGGTGTTGCTGTCGGTGGCTGTATTGTCGGCCGGTTCGCGTTCGGTGACCGTGCCAGGGCAGGTCACGGTGGCTGTGTTTTCGAGGGTCACACCCGTCGTGCCCGGATCGACGGTGGCGGTCGCGGTGA
>JAOZPW010000276.1 GCA_029932545.1 Thermoanaerobaculales bacterium
CCCTGGAAGCCCTGGGTCATTGTTTGCACGCTTCCTATCATCGACGTCGAGAGCATCACGATCGGAACGATCAGCAGTGCCAGCGCTACAAGGGTCAACACTGCAGCGGCGAGGCCTCCCCGTCCCCCCATTTTGCCCTTCAGCCAACTGAAGACCGGGAACAAGGCGACCGCGAAAATCATCGCCCACAGAACCGGCGCCACGAACGGGCTGATGATGCGCAGACACCACCACATGATCATTGCTATCAGGCCAATACGAATTGCCGCCTCAACTGCTCTGTGAACGAATTCCCCTTCTTCTTCTGCCGGTGAATGTGCCATTAGTCCTCCAAAAGGCCATTGTACTGGTATTTCCTACGCTGCAGTCTGCTGCTCCTTGAGCTGTGTACCGCTCCCCATTACCTTCGGCCAGAAGGCATCGAACACCGCTACCGCACCGCTGCCGTACACGGCGATCACCAGGAAGAGCAGCAAGCGGGTGTAAAACGCGGAACTTGCGCCGTCACTTCCTGCTCCATCCATAACGGCCGGCGCCAGCACGATGATCATGGTGAGAATGCCGTACGACCAGGTTCCTGCATTGGGGTGCATGGCGGCGCCCTCGAAAATTTTCGGTCCGGCCACGAGTATAGAGAGGGCGATCAGCAGAATGTAGATCACCAGCGACGGCCAGATGCTGAGCACCTGCCAGGCGATGATGGTGCCGATGCCTCCAATGATGGTAGATACAATCAGGGAACGGCCCATGGTGCGGCTGGAGTCGACGTTGGCCTGCTGGCCCATCGTCGCCACCTTGATCATGATGATTGCGTAGCTGGTGCTGGAGCTGTTGAACAACAGGAATAGGGCGAGCGGCAATACGATCATCATCGAGCGCATGGCCCTGAGGCGGGCCCTGTGCATATCCGGCACCGGCGGCTTGGGGGCACGCTTGCCGGTCATGGCAGGATCCGCGGGTGGGTCCGGCATCAGCGCATGTGCCAGCCAGACAAAGAGCATGGCCACCGCGGCGTTGCTGCTCATCGTAGTGGCGATTCCCAACAGGGCTTCCGGGCTAACTGTGCCGATCGCTGCAGCCATGGTCAACCCGACCGTCGCCAGTGTGCCGAGTACGGGCGAGCCACCTTTTGCGGGGAAATAGAAGCTGTGGAAGAGGGCCACCACGAACATCAGAATGCCCGCCCAGCGGTAGTGTTCCAGAAAAGGAACTATCAGTGCACCGCCGAAGAACGACACCGTCAGAATCAGCACGAAACCGAGGGCGAACTTGAGTGTTGGCCTTGGCAGGGGCAGGGACAAGAAGACGAAGGCAAAGACCGCCGAGATGAACGACATCGAGCCCCCCGCCATCTGCGAGAATGACATGGCCAGGGAGGTGCCCACGGCCATACGAAGGATGCGGCGGCTCGCTATATCCATGGGGTTAGTAGCTTTCCATCTGAAAACCCCAGGTTGGGACTGCGAAGTTCCAGAGGCAGGCGGGACGCCTGCCTCCACAATGAGTATGGTGTTGTTGTGGGTGCAGCCGTCCCGGCTGCACAGCTGGCTGAACAGAGTTGGTGTTAATAGGCATAACTCAGATAGGCGGCCAGCCGGATGCGCCAACGCCCTAGCATATTCATCAGCGAATGATCGCCGGTGTAGACGATGACCGAGACCTGCGAGCCGACCCGAACGCCCATCTCGCCGAGGTGCTCTGATTCGAAGTCCACCAGCACAGGGAAACGCTGGGCATCCCGCAGCCAGTTCTTGTCGTTCTCGATGGTTGGCAAACCTCCCAGCGGTGCGGTATCGACATGGATGCCGAAGCCGGTGCCCCGCACCGTGCCGTGGAAGACTCTGCCCGGCTGTGCGTCAAAAACCAGTTCGACTGGATCGCCCTGTTTGATGTTTCCCAGGTTGTTCTCGGTGAAATCCACTTGGACCCAGACATTGTCAATCGCAACGAAGGTCATCTGCGGCGAACCGGCGGCGGCGAAGTTTCCGGTGTCCAGCCGCACGTCGATGACGATGCCGTCGTCGGGCGCTCGGACGGTGGAGCGCTCGATGTTGAGCTCTGCGTCGGCGATGGCGACTCCGGCCTGCAGGATGCGTACATTTTTCTCACCCTCGTCACCAAGATCCTGCTTGGCCCTCTCCAAATTTGCCTTGGCGGACTCGACCCTTGCGGCCGCTGATACAAAGCTTGCCTCGGCGGCCTGGAGCCGTCTTTCAGACATCGCCCCCGGGTCCTCGGCGCGGATTCCACGAAGCCGAATGGCATCTTGCTCAGCCCTCGTCATACTGGCCAGCGCAGATGTGACCGAGGCTTCTGCCGCAGTGATGTTCGCCGTCGAAGCACCGACCGTTTGGCGTGCCATCTGGAGGTCGGCCTCTGCGGCCTGCAACTGCAATACATAATTGTCGGTGTTGATCGTAAATAGAACGTCGTCTCGAGCGACCGCCTGGTTGTTGCCTACCAAGACCTCTTCGACCAACCCCGAGATCTGGGGAACGATGGGCACGACCTGCGCATGCAAGCGGGCCTGGGTCGAATAGGGCGTCAGTCGATCAGCCACCAGATGCCAACAGACCAATCCAACGGCAAGCAAAAGGATGATCAGGGTCCATTTGCGGACCGGGTCCTTCTTCGCCGGCTCTGTGGGCTCCTCTTCGGACACCTCGAAGGCCGGTGGTTCTTCGATCCGGGGATCCCGCTCATCTCGCTCATGCATCTGCGATTCCCTCGAATGTTCGTTTTCGTCGTTCTGCTGATGGTTGGTTTGGTCTGTCATGGTTCAGATCAGCTATTCGCTGCCTCCAGAGTTGCTGCCGCTGCCGTTGTCATCATTCGTTTCGTTTTCGAGGTAGTCACCCCAGTTCGTGCGCCCTTTCATTTCTTCACGCGTAGCAGGAGAGATCTCGTAGATACCACCGTGAATCTCCCAGCCACCCCCAAGCGCCTTGTACAGGTCCACCACCGCCAACACTGCCGCACCTTTGCTGTCGATAAGACGCCCCTGCTGTGTGAAGAGGGCTTGTTGAGCGTTGAGTACCCGCTGGTAGTCTGAGAATCCCTCCCGGTAGCGAAGCATCGATAACTCATTCGAGCGATTTGCCGATACGACACCCTCGGCAAGAATTCGGCCCTGCTTCTGGGCGCCGATGTAGCCTGTCATCGCATCCTCGACCTCCCGGCTAGCCTGGATCACTGTTTCCCGGTAGGCAATCAGAGCCTGCTGCAAACGGGCGTCTTGCACGCGAATGTTATTGCGGATTCGACCGTAGTTGAAGAAGGGCCAGGTGAACCCCAAACCGACGTTGTAGGTCAGGCTGCTGCTGCTGAAGAGGTCTCCGATGTTGTCGTCGCCGGGACTGCCCGACGAGAGTCCGAGAAAGCCCGTCAGGCTGAAGCTGGGATAGAGGTCGGCCGTTGCCACCCCGACCAAAGCGTTCTGGGCCATGGCGTTCATTTCCGCCGTCCTGACGTCCGGCCGTCGACGCAGCATGTCGGCAGGAATTCCCATGATGATCTGTTCGGGAATCTCGGGAAGCGTGCTCTCCCCACCCAACAATCCATCCACCCCCCCAGGCGGCCGACCCAAGAGTGTGGAGAGAGCGTTTTTATGCTTTTGGAGAGCGGCTTCGAGCTTTGGGACAGTGGCCTGGGTGCCGAGCAACAGTGTTTTGGCCTGCTCCAGGTCCAGAGCCGCTTTCTCTCCAAATCTGTACAGCACCTCTACGATCTCGTAACTCCGCTGTTGGATCACAATGTTCTGCTGGGCGATGCGCAATTGCTCTTCGGTCAAGCGAATAGAGGTGTAGGTTTGAACCACCTGCGCGGTCAGCAGTACCAACGCCTCATCGTAACGCGCCATCGTAGCGTGCAGGCCAGCATCAGAGGCCTCGATGCCCCGCCTGTAGCGACCCCAAAAGTCGATCTCCCAGGCTACGCTGGCGCCAAGGTTGTAGCTCCCAAAGTTACTGACCGGCCCGTTCGGCTCCGTTGGGGAAATGTACGTGGCGTCGCCGGTCGCGACCTGGGCCTGCGGCCACTGCATGCCTGTCGAGATGCCCAGCTGTGCGCGTGCCTCGAGCACGCGAAGTGCAGCAATTTCAAGGGTGTTGCTTTCAAGATGTGCCGTTTCGACGAGGTGGTCCAATACCGGATCGTCAAAGACTTTCCACCAGGCTACGAGGTCGATCTCGCTGGCCTTCAGGCCTTCAAGTTCTTCCTGATACCAGTTCGGAATTTCCGGCGCTGTGGGCGCTTTGAAGTCCGGGCCCACTGCCGTGCAACTGACAAGGCTGAGGAGGGCGACGGCGCCAACAACCGGAATCAGGACCGTCCTGCTCCTCGTCGACATTTCAGAGCGACTCATTGCTCGCTGTCTGGCTTCTGGACAACCTGAGCCTTGGAGAGTCGAAAGATCCCGTTGATCACAGCAAAACCCAGAGCTGTGGAAAGACCGAACATCAGGATGCCTCCTGCGGCCTCCAGCGGGCCAAGCAGGCGCCACTGGTCGCTCATCACGATATCGCCGTAGCCCAAAGATGAGAAATTGACGGCGGAATGGTAGAACGCGGTTTTGAAGTCCTGGAATTCACCGATCCATCTGAAGAGGCCGGCCCAAAGAGCCACTTGCAACAAATGACCTGCGAAAAGGATCAGCATTGAGCCACTGAGAGCGGCGGTGCCGTACCAAAAACTGAAATCCAGTCGGTCGAGGCGGCCGCGCCGTTTGAGAAATCCGACAAGGGCCATGACCGCGATGACCTGCACAACGACTGTCAATGCGAAGACCGCAGAGCCCAGCAATAAATTCATACCCATTCAGCTCTCCTCAGTGTTAACCACAATTGGACCAGCGAGAGCGTACAACAGAGCGGGGCATTTCCCAAAGTCTCTGGATACAAGAACCCCAGACATTTCGGTGAGCCCCTGCGTGGGGATTTAGCTGGTTTATGGCGTTATCGCGTTGGAGATTACCGTGTAATCTGCGAGATACAGGAGCAACATCTGGTTGTTCTGGCTTTGGCGGTCGGCCATCGTA
>JAOZPW010000277.1 GCA_029932545.1 Thermoanaerobaculales bacterium
GTATTTCGTTGGCTGCAGGTTGGTGGTTATACGTCCTGGCGAGTGCCCTTGACGGACCATCCGGTCGTCAGGCCGGCGATGAAGACACCGATGCCGACCATGCCGAGTGAGAAGATCACGTCACCGACCACTCGCAGCCAGCGCAGATTCTGCAGCAAATCCTGCTGCATGAATTCGGCCGACCTGGCGTACCACAGGCCGTGCTGCACGGCGGCCACGGTCTGGAGCAATCCAATGGGCAACAGGGAGATCAGGGCCATCAGGGCCAGTCCGATGTTGAGCGACCAGAATGAGAAGCGCAGCACCTTGGTATTCCAGACCACCTGAGTCTTCATGGCCCGCAGACTGAAGAGCATCAGGCCGATGCCTAACATGCCGTAGACGCCAAAGAACGCCGTGTGGCCGTGGAGAGGCGTCAGGTTGAGGCCCTGCATGTAGTAAAGGGCGAGTGGCGGATTAATCAGGAAGCCGAAGAGCCCGGCCCCGATCAGATTCCAGAAGGCCACCGCCACGAAGAAGTAGATCGGCCAACGGTAATGCTTGACCCAATCGGCGGCTTTGGCCTCACGGAGATTCTGCACGGCTTCGAAGCCCACCAGAACCAGAGGAACGATCTCCAGGGCCGAGAATACGGCGCCCCACGCAAGAACACCGGTCGGCGTTCCAGCAAAGTAGAGGTGGTGCATCGTTCCGATGATGCCACCGGTCAGATAGATCGTACTGGAGAAGATCGCCGCCTTGCCCGCGGTCGCCGCCCTGATCAGGCCCATCCGGGCGAAGAGGAAAGCGATGACGACGGTGGCGAAGACCTCAAAAAAGCCCTCGACCCAGAGGTGGACAACCCACCAGCGCCAATACTCGACAATGCTCAATGGTGTGTGACTGCCCCACATCAGGCCGGCGCCGTAGAAGAGTGCAATGGCCGCCGAAGCAACAGCGAAGAGTCTCAGCAGCGGTCCACTCTCCTTGTCGCTCTTGATAGCCGGCAGCAGAGCGCGAATCAGCAGGAAGAGCCAGATGAACAAACCGGCAAAGAGATAGATCTGCCAGAAGCGGCCCAGTTCAACGTATTCGTAACCCTGATGACCAAACCAGAAGTTTGTACCAAGATCCAGCTTCTGCATTACGCCAAGCCACTCTCCAACCAGGGAACCGACGACGATTACCAGCAGAGAGCCGAAGAGCACGTTGACGCCCAACCGTTGGAAGGGCGGCTCTTTGCCGCCGACAGCCGGCGCGACGAAGAGTCCAGTCGCCAGCCACGCCGTAGCAATCCAGAAAATACCCAGCTGAACGTGCCAGGTCCGGGCGACCGAGTACGGCAGCCACTTGGCCAGTTCAATGCCGAAGAACGCCTGCCCCTCGACTCCGTAGTGGGCCGTAATAATTCCGACGATGATCTGTACGACCATCAACGCCGCTACCACCCAGAAGTACTTGACGGTTGCCAACATCGAAGGGGTCGGCTTGAGCCCCAGCAGGGGATCCTCACCGGGAACGAGATGTTCTTCATCCTTTTTCCCGGCTGCCATGTACCACACCAGCGCACCAATGCCGGCCAGAAGGCCCAGGATGCTGATCATCGACCACATGAAGATTGCCGACGTCGGTCGGTTATCGATCAGATCCTCGGCGGGCCAATTGTTGGTGTAGGTGATTCCCGTTCCGGGCCGGTCAGTGGAACAGGCCCACGAGGTCCAGAAGAAGAAGGCACGAAGCGAGGCCCGCCGTTCGGGATCTTCGACCGTCGGCTTGCGCAGGGCATAGTTCTCTCGGAGTTCGTCCAGCGAAGCGTCATCACCGAAGAGGGCATCGTAATGGCCGGCTACTTGACCAACAGCCTCGGCACGCACTGTGGAAATCGTCAGATCGCCGCTGGCCTTGTCATAGCCGTTGGTCCTGACATCCAACCGCAGGCTCTCACGAAGCGCTGCCTGCTGCGGGGGGGTCAGAGAATCATACTTCTGCCCATGGGCCTCAAGGGCCATCAGGTCGAGCATGGCCACCAGTTCACGGTGAAGCCAGTCGGCCGACCAATCGGGCGCCACGTAGGCGCCGTGGCCCCAGACCGAGCCCAACTCGTGACCGCCAATCGACTGCCAGACCTTCTGGCCGGTACGAATGTCGTCACCCGTGAAAATAACAGCACCATCAGTTGTCACAACACGATCCGGGATCGGCGGCGCCTCCTGGTAGATCTGATAACCGTAGTACCCCAAGACTGCAAACGACAGCACTACGACGGACCAAAATGCAATCCAGACTTTCCTCGATGAAATCATCCCTCTTCCCCTCCCTGAGTCAAAATAGAGTTCTGGACTCAAAGATCCAGATTGACAGAAACCATAAACCGTCCTATTCTGGATGTCAAGGTCCATTATGGGTCGTAGAGAGAAAGGAAACTGGAAACTTGAAACTTGAAACTGGAAAAAGGGGCCCCGGCACGGTCGGATCTTGGCGAAAAGTCAACAGCAGCCCCTCCCGAGGCTTGAGATGCCTGCCTCCAGAATCCGGACCTGGCTTCAGCGTCCCTGACCCCTGTTCTCTGATCCCTGGTCCCTCGCTTTCCCTTTCGAAGAAGTTGCAGGGCACACCAATAAAGGCGTTCATCGCCGCCAAGGATCCCGTGAGATCCAGTTTCCAGTTTCCAGTTTCAGTTCTTTTGAATCCGGCACCGCCGGATTGGAACGCATCATGATCTCCCAAACCGCTGAGTACGCTCTTCGGGCCATCGCCTACCTGGCCAAGAGTCCGGACGATCTCCATATCACTCGCGAGATTGCCGAAGCGACAAAGGTCCCCAGCGGCTATCTCGCCAAGGTGATGCAGACCCTGGTCAAGGCGGGACTCGTGCAGTCCCGGAGAGGTCTGGGCGGTGGATTCACCCTGAACTCCTCAACCGAAGACATCTCGATCCTGGATGTCGTCAACGCTGTCGACCCATTGCAGCGAATCCTCTCCTGTCCTCTCGCCTTACCGGAGCATCGTGACAGCCTCTGCCCCCTCCACCGAAGATTAGACCAGGCCATGGCCGATATCGAGAAGGCGCTCGGCGCGGCGAGCATCGCCGAAATCATGGTCGGCCCGGAGGGCCGCGTCCCTTTGGGCATCTCTACCCTCCCTGTCCTTTTTTCGCAGGGAGAGTGAAAGGGCCGGGCCGGCAGAAGTGCCGGCTCGGGCTGAAGCGAGGTGCCTTTCCTCCAGTGTTAGAATCTGGCCCTCATGTGGGTTGTGATCTCAAAGAGTCGAAGTACGGGTCGGGGTTCTCCGGAATGACAACGAATGGCAATGCACAACCGATCAGTGAGGCGCCGGCGCAGCCATGGACGAGATTGGCGACGTTGGCACTCGTACTCATCCTCGTATTGAGCAGCGGTATGGTTTTTTATCATCTGGGCGACGCGAGTTTTCTTGGAGATGAGGCCATCTATGCTCTCGTGTCACGAGAGACGGTGAATACGGGTGTGTGGTTTCCGCTGCATGTTGGGGGGCAGCTGTACCTCGATAAGCCTCCATTGAAAATTTCCCTGGTCACGGCACTTTTTTCAGTATTCGGGGAGAGCGAGTTCGTGGCCCGGTTTCCGGACGCCGTCTTCGGCGTCGCAACGATTGCCCTTGTCTTTGTATTTGGGTTTCGACGATTTGGTCTGGGCGTCGGGGTCGTAGCCGCTCTTGTCTTGCTCGGTGCAGAGAATTACCTGTGCCTTCACGGTGTTCGTGAATCTGTTCAGGACTCTTTCCTGACACTGATGTCCGCCGTCATCTGTTGCGTCTGGTTTGTGAACCGAAACGCCTCATCGTCACGGGCCCGATCGTGGATTGCGGTTGCGGTGGCCATATTGGCGGCTGGTTTGGTCAAGAATATTTTTGGTCTGATCTTTGCCATTCTTTTGTTGGTTATCGAGGGTGTTTTTTGGATTATTGAACGGCGGCGACCTGCGGCCTTCCGGCCTGCCGTAGCGATGGTGGTGACTGTGGCCGCTGGAATGTTCGCCTACGTGATTCTCATGCAGTGGGCCACTGACGGCCTTTTTATTCAGAGGCTCCATGAAGATGTGGTCGTCCGAGCGATGAGAGGCGTTGATGCCGGCCATCTGCATGGCCCGACTTTTTATCTTGAATCGGTGTTTTCTGATTTTGGTCTGTGGCTCATTTTTGTCCTGCCGGCTTTGGTTGGTGTGGTCAGACGAGCACGCTCGCTTGAGTCGCAGATCACCGCCGGGCTGATATTTTGGTCAATCGGAATCATCGGAGGTTTCTCCTTCTCGGCTTCGAAGTTGCCGTGGTACGTGTATCCGGCCTATCCTGCTCTGGTTCTCGTCATCGCCTTTGGAACGCGTGAGGTGGTCTCGATCCTCGCCACCCGGACGCACAGAGCGGTGGCGGTGATGCTAATTACCGTGGCAGTTGCTTTTCATCTTGGAGGTACCTGGAAGGCCGTCGAGGCGGACGTTCAAGTGATCGATTCCCAACGATTTGTTCGTGAATATTCCAAATTGGATGATGCGATGCTGATTGTGGATGAGCCATCGCTCAGTGAGGGTGGAAGATTTCGGGAATGGAACCGATTCTACCTCGCGGGCGCACCAGGGGTCCGGTGGTTGTCGAAGTCTCCCGCTCGGATCCAGCCACCTCTTGCGGAGTGTGTTTTCTTGGCAACCGGTGACCCGTTGAGCCATCTGCCGACCAAGCTGTATCCCTGGCGGGTGACCATGGTAATGAGGAGTGTGGATAGATTTGCTCCCAAAATCTGGATCCTCGGAACGTGTGGGCTCGATGTGCCGGATATGGTGGGCGCCGGCAAGTCAATTTTTGCCCACCTCATCCGATTTGAAGATTTTGAAGCCGGAGATTCCGCTTTGCTCACAGGCGAGTTCGATACGGGAGATCACTCGATCGAGAGAGTCTATGATCCGATTGTCGCGCCGTGACACCGATTAATGGATTAATGGGGACACTACTTTTCTTTTTTGGTTTTGCCGTCATGATCCGCCGGCTGAAATATTCAGGCGTACGATGAGGTTACA
>JAOZPW010000042.1 GCA_029932545.1 Thermoanaerobaculales bacterium
AGAAGCTCCCGTTACCACTCTCGAAGCCGTTGGAGAAGACGTAATCGTCGGCTGAGATCAGCTGTGCCTGAAGGACCGTGACGCCCCGCCTGCCCAACGGCACGATCGTCGGTGTAATGAAGATCACCAGTTCCGATCTCCGCAGCTTCTCCCGCTCTTCGGGGCTGAGATAACACTCGAATGGAAGATTGCCGGGCCATGTGCAAAGAGGGATCGGATTGACGGGATCCACGACCTGCAGGTCATCGATCAAATCGGTTGCGGGGACATTCCCGGAGAAATCCACAGTAATGTTGCCTGCCGGATCCGGGATATCGGTAACAATCCTGGATCTTGGCTCCAGGAAAGGTAGATCAGCCAGCATCGGCGTCACCCGTAGACTCAATCCGATTCCCCGAATCGCCGGATTCCCGTTGGTGCACTGTTCCCAGAACGATCCATTTTCCCTTGTCCAGCAAGTCCGCAGAGGCGTGCCTGTACTCTGATCCACAGTGACAAACTGGTTGGCGGTCTGATCACCATCGAGTGAGACAGCCGGGCCAAGGCCCAAGACCGACGCAGCCCTGGGGAGCCCGTCAAAAACCGTCCACTCAATTCCCATTTGGGGAAACACGTTGGTATCCACCTCCACGACCCGCGCCTCGATCAGCACCTGGAGGGGCGCAACGTCCCGCGAAGATCCCAGAGTCCGAACATCGACCGCCGCAGTGACCGTCGGCGAGGACGGGTTGACCCGCGTCACCCTCAATTCGTGCGCCAAAACCCAGGTATTGCCGGCCTGAGTCTGGCATGCCACGGGCACATCCAGATCCTGAACGAACTCCCGCACGACTCCGGCCTCCGCCCCAACACCGTTCTCTACCGTGCCGTCGACAGTCGTGACGACACAGATCTCATTATCCGCCCACACCGGGAATGCTACGCAAAAAAATGCCAACACAACAAGAGAAACTCTCCACAGCCTCATCTCGGGCCTCCTACCTTTTCGGGACTATTTGCTCCTTACCATTCTATACCGGATGGTTCAGAATCCTAATCCTCAACAGATTGCATAGCCGACTCCTGGGGATACGCAACCCGGCTGAAGGCATGGTCAAGGCAAGCTTTGACCCGAGGCCAGAAAAGCTCATCGTCATTGCAGTCGGAATGGCCACGGCCTGGAAGAACTAGAAGCTCCACGTTGGCGCTGCCGGCGGCAACGAGGCGGCGTCCGTGATCGACAGGCACCACAATGTCATGGTCACCGTGGACCAGGAGCACCGGCGCCTCGATCCCTGGAATCTGTTGCTCCGGGGCGATGACGTCAAGGCGTGCGCCGATGGAGTGCTCGACGTAACGACAGACCACAGAGGCAAGGAATAAGGGAACACCCTTGCCCTGGAGTTCGGCCCGCATCAGGTCTCCTGGATGGGCAAAGGCCCCCACCGTGATCACGGCCCGAATACGCCTGTCGTGCGCGGCGGCATGAATCGCGCCGGCACCGCCGACCGACAACCCAAGAACGCCGAGGCCCTCGGGATCGGCACCACGACGTTGTGCCTCATCGATGGCCGCCCGAATATCTGCCGAGAACTTGAGCATGTTGGAGATTCCATCAACATCAGAACTGCCGTGGCTCCGGGCGTCGAACGCGATCAGGTTGTAACCGGCAGGGTGAAGCTCGCGCACGAACGACAAGACCCGCTCGACGTTGCGGCCCCATCCATGGACCAGCACCAGAGTTCGGTCACTAACTTCACTGGGAATCCACCATCCGTACAGTATCTTCCCCCCGGATGTCGGAAAACGGATCTCTTCGAAATTGATATTCAAGGAGCCAGGGTCACGCTGGTGTACCACCTGCGGCGTGCGATAATAACGAGAAATCACCGCCATCCCCCCTGCCAGGACGACCACCACCACCACGAGAACACCAAACCAAATTTCCATTGCCGGGAGCATAGTGTACTGAGCCGGCTTTCGCACCATCAGTTGGCGAGGCATTCGCGCCACTGGCAAGACGCGACGACGCAGTCGTAGTTTGACTACTTCAAGGAGGAGCAACGAGGTCAGCGGTGTGGAGGACCGTCAAGAGGTGGTGGTGATTGTAGACGCAGCATACTCGCATTGAGCTCGTTCTCGGCGGTGACTGCTATCATAGTTGTTGCGGGCAACAGTGGCCCCCTTGGAGAACGATAGTCACCATGGGCCCTGAAGAAGGCGAACCTCCACCGCAACGGCAGACGAGCGGCGATGTCTCGGTCGCCACCCTTGTGCAGTCTTTGTCATCTCAGCTCGAACTGTTGACGGGTTCTGTCGATCGAATTTGTTCGTTGTGTGCCGAGATCGGCGAAAATCTGGACCGCCCGCCTTCGGAGGACGACCTCGATCAGCTCCATACTCTGGCCCATGCCCTTCGCACCAAGACTGGCGCCAGGATAACTCCTGTTGCCGACCTTCTCGAGACAGTTGTCGCCACCTGCCCTGTGCCATGGACTCTGCTCGCCGAGATGCTCCTCGCCCAGGACGGGAAGGTGGCACGACGCGCTCTCGAACAGGCATCCGCGTTTACTGCCTCGGGCGCCATTCCCGTTGAGTTGCCCGTCGTCGAGTTGTTCGCCGAGCGAGTGGAGGCCGAAAACTCTCCTTTCAGCGACCGGCATTCACTGGAAACCATCGCAGCCATCGTGCGGCGGTTGCCGGCGCCACAGGGTGATGACCCCATCACGACCATTCTCCTGGACTTCCCAAACCAGCGTCTGCGCAGGCTCGCGGCGCGGCTCCTCGATCTCAATGACGAACCGGCGCCGGAGGACATGGCCCGGCAAATTCTCGGCGCCGAGGCATTTGAGTATCTCGCCCCCTATCTTGCGTTCACCCGTGCCGCCCATGATGATCTCTTCCACATCGCCACACCAGATCGCAGCACCCTGCCGGTGGTCTCGGCCCTCCGGCAGGCCGAGGAAATCTGCGGCGAGGAACTTCTGCGGCGCATCATCGCAGAGCTGGGTTGGCCCCGGATAGCACTTGGTCTCGAGGCCAGGCACATAGCCTGCGTCAGCATCGACGGCTCAATCCCATACGCGGTCTCGCCCTGGGAGGCCGGCCTTCTCAAGAGCTGCTCGGACCAGGTCCACTCCGTAGGCGACTGGACGCTCTTCATCGCCCACGGTGGCCTGGCGAACGAGGAACAGGGCGGCGCCGACCTCAGTGGACCCATAGCCCGTTTTCGAAGCCTCAATATTCTTCATTCTGAGCTACTGGAGGCCATACTCGACGTGGCGCCTCTGACCATCAACAGGGTGCAGCGCCTTGTTACAGGCATGGATCAGGTGGTCGAGGATTTCACGGTCCTCTTCGCAACCCACAGCGACGAGTGCGCCCTCCTGCCCGACGTCTACGGCAGCCTGCGACAGAAGATCATGGATGCTCTCGACGCAACGACGGGCAACACCTCAATTCCCGCCGAAGTAACCCGCCTCACGACATCCTTTGAAGAGCCCACCAACCTGGGCGAGGTGCGCACGCTTCACGGCCTCAAGCGTTACCTCCACCAGAAGGGTCTCGGCCTCGGATCCCGGTTGGCCGGAGTCCAGGGCGGACCGCAGCGCACAATCGATTTCCTACTGGCACGCAGCAACGATCTTGAAGTACTCCGCCGGATTCGCTACACCAATTTTGAAAGCCACAGTGCAGGTCCTCGGTCCGACCCCTCTGTTCCCTACCCTGTAAAAGTTGCGGTCGAAGCTTTCGCCCGGCAATTTCTTGCCGGCCGCCGACACTTCCCAGACCTTGAGGTCTTCTGTTACGGGAATGAGGTGCACTACTACCTCGCTTTCCGCAACCATCCTGCTTTCATCCGAATCGACTTCTCACCGCCACTGCGGGGTGGCATGGTGGATTTGGAGTTCTTCGGGGTCAGCGCCTACGAGCTCAACCAACACCCGGCGCTCAACCTCGAAGCGATCAGTGTCTTCCTGCGCGAACTGGATTTCGAGGTCACCCTTGACGACACCCACGTCCACGCCCGCTGCGACAAGGATTCGGTGCTTGACCTGGGAGGACTGAGCGAACGCGCCGACGCCCTGCTCCGTCTCGCACCGTATCTCATGGACCTCGACTGGACAATTGGATCGCTCGATCTCAATGAGGCGGCGCGAAGTAAGCTCATCCATTCCTGGGCAACGTCGTTCAAACGCTGGGGAAAACTCCCCCTGGACCGGCTCTTGACCTGCGACCGAAAAGGGGTGCTGATCGAAATCGAAAATGGCCCCGCCGGAGATCAGGAGGTGGCGTGGTCAGGCGAGGGAACGTGCCCCAACCGATTCAGCACGCCACCACCGCCAGGGTTCTTCGAACGGCTCCAGGCAGCACTCCGCGATCTCGGCGTGGAAACCCCGCACCTGCTGGGAGAGGACAGTGATCGTCTGATGGGGCAGATCCAGCTCGAGACCTCCTTTCTCGGCCCTCTGCGAGCAGCAGTCGCCCGTTCTCAGGTGCTGATCTCTTCCCCCGGCTACCGGAGGTGCACCCCCGATCTCTTCAAGGTCGATCACGAGGTGGAGCTCTTTGCCGAAATCCTCTCGACCGGCGAGCAAGCGGTAACGTCGCTGGTTGCCGTGGGGCGGGTTGTGGCCTCGCTCGAACGCGTGCTCTATTTTCGCACCACCGGCCATGTTGCAGGACGCAAGGTCCAACGAACACAGCTCGCTTTGCTCGGCGACGAGATCGAGATCTCCGTGCTCCGCGACGATCAGGACATCATTCGCCTGGCTCTCTACTCACATGGCAACACCCTCTTCTCCCACCGCGAGGATGACGACGCCTCGTGGCAATCGAACGTCTGCACCGATGCTGTCGAACTGGCCACCCTGCTCAGGACCAACAGTTATCTCGCCCCCGGCGCAGATTTCAACCAGTCGGAAATCCAGGCTGAGGCCCATAATTTCCTGCTCGAGATCACTGCGGGCAGCCTCCCGCACGAACCGGGCCCACTGCCTGGAGAACGGCTACTGTCAGGCCTTCAGGCATCGCCCGGTCGGGTTGTCGGCCCGGTAGTCTTCGGTACGAAAAGGCGCCAGCCCGAAGAACTCGACGGCGCCGTGCTCGTCAGTCCTTCGGTCAGTCCGGAGGACACCACCTCCCTCTACCACGCCGCAGGCGTCGTCTCCACGGGCGGCGGTGTGCTCAGCCATGCCGGCCTGATTGCGATTCAGTTCCACAAACCGGCTCTGATCGTCTCGGGCCGCTGGCGTGTGGAGGATGACGGCGCCCGCACTCTGATCTACCAGGTACCGGAGTACCACGAAGAGGAGCGCGTGGTTGGGGGTCTGCCGGTCTCGATTCGCAAGCGGCTACGGGAGCGGGAACACCTCCTGCACGAGGGGGATCTGGTCATCCTCGACGCCACCCTCGGAACTCTGCGGATTCTCGGTCACGATCATCAGGCGCTGGCCCTTCACGACGGCTTGCGAAATCTAGGCAAGGCGATTCACCGCCTTGAACACGCCTCGAGCGACCAGGAAGTTCTCGCCCTGAGGGGTCGTCGCATTCGAGCCCGGCACCAGCTCGAAAAACTGCTCGCCCAACTGACCGAACCGGTATTGGCACGCTGGGCGGTCCACGAATTGCTGCTCGGCGGGCTGGTGCCGACTACCGGCGGTGGCCGGGCAGACCGGGAACTACTGCTGCAGGTGTTGCTCGACAACCGGCGTTTGAAAGGCGACTGCCAGGTCTTTGTGGAACGTACCTCCGCAGAACTCGAACGCCGCCTGGCGAAAACCATCACAATCGCTGAGCACTCGATTTCGAATGCCCGCTTCCTTTTTGAGATCCTCGGGCCGCGGCTCGACGCTCTGCGGGTTCGCGACAGTCTCGAAGAAGCCGTCGCCTGCATCGGCCCAGGGCCGACAGCACCGGCCGCGGCATCAACATCCATCGATCATATCGACAATCTCGCCTACAGCTCGTTGCAACGGCTACGGCAGCGACTCTCGGCGGAGGTGGAAACCAGCGACGGTGACCAGCCCCGCTTTCGACACCTGGTCCGCCGGCTGAAGCGGATTGAGGCGGTGCTCGGGTTCAGAGACCGCGACCGGCAGAAATCTGAACGGACCGGCAAGCGCCTGGCCGATCGTGACGCCGCAATCTGCCACCGGTTGAGTGAGAGTCTTGTGCTCGGCTCCTCGGACGGCGGGCTCGAACTCGTTCCCCTGATCGGCTCGAAGGCTGCCAACCTCGCCGAAATCGGGCGGCTCATCGGTCCCGATCTGGTGCCACCGTGGTTCGTCGTCACCGATCGAGCATTCCGTCTTGTTCTGACACAGGCCCCAGGGGATCGATCACTCGTCACAACCGGTCTGAATACCCAACCATCAACCCTGCGAGAGGCCATCGACACCATTCTCGCGAGGGAAGACCTCGGCAACCAAGAGAAATCGACGTACATCCGCGCACTCTGGGAGAATGTCGATCTTCCGGACGCCTTGGTCACCGAGATCCTCAACGCCTACCACGGTCTCACGGCAGCAGATATCGACGAGCCAGCAGGCGAAAAGGAAGACGGCGCCTTCGTTGCTCTCCGGTCATCCTCGCGGGAGGAGGACACCGAGATCACCGCCGGGGCCGGTGTTTTCGACACCTTTCTCTTCATTAACGGCGCAAGCTCGCTGATCGAGCACCTGAAACGAACCTGGAGCGGGCTGTGGACCGAAAGGGCGATCCACAACCGCGCGGTGCTCGGCACGACCGACACCGAAGGTGGCGGGGTGGTGATCCAGCGGATCGTCTGGTCGAGGGTTTCCGGCGTGCTGCTGACCATCAACGTGGGCAAGGGAGACCTCCAGGAGATCCAGATCAATGCCGGACTCGGTCTCGGCGAAGGGATCGTCTCCGGAATCGTTGCCGCCGACCAGATTACGGTCAGCAAGGAAGGCGATCTTGCGAGCGGCGATCTGCGCTTCACCTATGTCACCGCCGACAAGCAAGAACGCGTCGTCTTCAACCGCTGTGCCGGTTCCGGCACCGTACGCGCCGAGACCCTGTACCACCAACGGCTTCGCCCCGCCCTTGAGTACGTGGAGCTGTGCGAGCTGGTCCGTGTGGCCTCTCGCCTCGAGGCCGCCTATGGATATCCGCTCGACATCGAGTTTGCGCTGGAGGACTCACGCCTGTGGATCCTTCAGGCACGGCCGGTAGCGACCTTCCTCGCTGTATTTCAGGAAACAGTCGAACGGCGCCCGCTGGCCGTCGCGGTCGCGATGCCACGACCCGCTGTTTCCCCGGAGGTTACGACATGATTCGACGACAAGATTCCCTCGACTATCACGCCGGCGACCGTCCCGGAAAAATTGCCATCAGGGCCACCAAACCCTGCCTGAGTCCCCGGGAAATGCGTCTTGCCTATCTTCCCGGCGCAAGATTCCCTGCCGAGGAAATCGCCCGCGACCCTGCGGCAATCTACCGATACACGGCCCGAGAAAACCTTGTCGGCGTGATCACCAACGGCACGGCTCTGCCCGGCCTCGGTGACGTCGGCCCGGCGGCGGCCAAACCCATGCAGGAAGGGATGGCGGTGCTGTTCAAGCGGCTTGCCGATATCGATGTCTTTGATCTCGAACTGGACACCACCGATGTGGACCGGTTCGTGGACACGGTGCGGGTGCTCGAACCCACCTTTGGGGCGATCAACCTCAAGGACATCCGTGCGCCCGAAGGGCTCCAGATCTACGAGCGTCTCTGCGAAGAACTCAGCATCCCAGTCTTCCACGAAGGCCTGTACGGTACTGCGGTCGTCGCCACCGCCGCCATCATCAACGCCCTTGAGCTGGTCGAAAAAACGATCGACCAGGCGCGGGTCGTCCTGTGCGGCGCCGGAACCCTCGGAACGGGGTGCGCGCGCCTTCTGCTGAGCCTTGGGGTGCGGTCGGACAATCTCCTGGTGTATGACAAGGAAGGGCTGCTCCACCCCGATCGTGAGGATCTCTTTGAATACCAACGGGCCTTTCAGCGCAACGTCCCGGCACGCCGGCTGGAAGAGGGCATCGAGGGGGCGGATATCTTCCTCGGCGCCTCTGCGGGCGGCGTTCTCAGCCAGCAGATGGTACGCCGAATGGCACGCTTCCCGATAGTGATAGCACTTGCCACACCGGAACCTGAGATCTCCTGGGAGGATGCTCGCGCCGCCCGCCAGGACGTCATCGTGGCCACGGCGCTCGGAGTCCATCCGAACGCCGTTCTCGACACCCTGAGCTTCCCCTACATCATTCGTGGCGCCCTTGACGTTCGGGCAACGAAGATCACAGACGGCATGCTCCTTGCCGCGGCCCATGCCCTGGCGGAACTGGCCCGCGAGGAGGTCGTTGAGGAAGTGGAACGGGCCTACGGGCACGAGCGCTTCAGCTTTGGCGCCGATTACTTGCTGCCCAAGCCGATCGATCCTCGAATATTGGTTCGGGAGTCCTCTGCGGTCGCCGAGTGTGCCATTCAAGAGAACGTGGCACAGCGGCCACTCGAAGCTGAAAACTATCAGGAGAGCCTCGAAATACGGCTCGGTACCGGACGGGAAATCCTTCGTGGTCTCGTGCTCAGGGCACGCCAACACCCCCTACAGGTCGTCTTTTCTGAGGGAACCAGCGAGGCCGTGCTTCGCGCCTGCCGTATCCTTCTCGACGAGGAAATCGCCTCGCCGATCGTGCTCGGACGCGAGGATGAGGTACGCCGGACCATCGATCGCATCGGCGTCGATCTCGGCGGTCTTCCGGTCATCGACCCTGATCGCAGCCCCCACCTGGAGACCTACGTCGAAGAGTATTTCCGGATGCGTGGCCGCCACGGCGTCATGCGGCCCGCTGCTGCTGACAGAGTCCGGCACCGCGACCGTTTCGCCGCGATGATGGTGCACTCGGGTGACGCCGACATGATGATCGGAGGTTCGCGCACCGACTACGCAGAGACCCTGCGCACCATCCTGGAAGTGATCGGCCCGGCGCCCGGCGTGCGCCGTATCTCCAGCCACTACCTCGTACTGCTGCCGAAGGACGTAGTGCTGATCGCCGACTGTGCCGTCAATATCGACCCGGATGCCGAGGACCTGGCCGAGATTGCCCTCCTTGCAGCGCGAACCGCCGGCGCGCTCGGACTCGAGCCGAAGGTGGCCATGCTCTCCTTCTCCAACTTCGGCACCATCGCCCACCCCCACACCGACCTCATGCGACGCGCGACTACGATCGCCAGGGAACGTGCCCCGGACCTCGTGATCGACGGAGAAATGCAGCTCGCAACCGCCCGCGACGGCGACTTGCGCCGAGAGTACTTTCCGTTCGCCGCACTCGACAGTGACGCCAACGTGCTCATTTTCCCCGACCTACAATCCGGCAACCTGACGATGCAGTCATTGCACTACATGGGCGAGGCGGTACCTATCGGCCCGATCCTGATGGGCACGCGCCTGCCCGCCCACCTTCTCCCCTACGGCGCAACCGTGGAGGAAGTGGTCAACCTGACGGCGATCGGCGTTGTGGAGGCAGCAGCTCTTGGCAGGCGGGGCTAATCGCTGTTGACATTACATTATTATGAACATATGTTTGATAGTAGCGATTGGGTTTAGAAAGGGGTGCACTGATGAGGTACGTTGTCGCCGCTGATGGATCCGAAGCCAGTCTGAAGGCAGCCAATTTCTTTGTGGAACACATGGGCCCTGGACCTGATGACGAGGTCTTCATCGTCTATGTCTTCCCCTTGCCCTTGGACCCCGAATTCTATTCCGATGTTCTTTCCCTCCCATCGCAGTCGGATGATCAACGGGTTGTCAAACTCGCCGATCAGGTGCATCGGCAGATGACCGGCCCGTTGGCCGATCTGGAGGGCCGGGTTCACCGGGTCACGCTTGTCGGAAATCCGGCCAAGGAGATCGTCGAGTTCGCGATGAATATGAACGTCTCCATGATCGTTGCCGGCACACGGGGGCAGACTCCAGCAACGGAGCTGTACCTGGGGAGCGTCTCAAGTGCCTTGATCCACCGCGCCCAGTGCTCGGTGTTGATCGTCCGATAAGAGCGTGTACCGTAGTGGCCATTGAGGACGCCAATTTGGTCTCTTCGTCAGCCATCGTCGGCTCGATGATCGCATCCCAGGGAGCCTGGTCCCAGGTGCCCAACTCTGTGTGGACCTTGAGGTATTTCTCCGGTATCGGGTGGGTACCGTAGACGACCTCCAGGCCGTAATCAATGCCGCCACTGGACAAAAACTTCGTCTCGTCGGCGAATGGCAGTTTGATCGCCGCCTCGAGCACCTCGACCGCCGCCTGACCGACTCCGGGCTCCTGGAAACGCACCCAGGTGTCGTCCTAGAGGATCACCCGCCCTCGGGCGCCGGTTCCGGCAAGAGTACGGTACTGTCCTCTATAAACCCTATAAATCCCCCTTATCTGCATGCAGAATTTCCAGAATGGAAGTGTCAAAGTTGAGGGATCATTCGCCATTTTCAAAACAGTCCGTGGGGCGGATACGACTGACAATGGTCCTCACAGTCTCTCAACAAAAAAACGCTTTTCCCAGTCCGGATGGCTGTCTAAAAAGGCGGGTTTCACCGCACCAGGACGGGCGCCGCGCCGGATCATCTCCGTCTCCCAGACTTGCCAGGCGATTCCGACCGGGCCCTGAATCCGGAAGACCTGAAGAGCTCCCAACTGGCCGATTCGACGGCTGTAGGCATAGTGGAAATTGGACTCCAGCCGGCTCTCCACCGCTCGGCCGAAGGCCTTGAGTGTCGATTGAGCGGATTCCTCCTCCTCGAGGAAGAGTGCGTACGAGGTGCCCGCATCCGCGGCAGAACATGGAGCCATGAGCACAAAAACGGGATCAAGACTGAAATCACGAATACACTCCTCCAGAACGCTCCGGACATGTATCTCGTGGAGTTTTTCCCCGAAATGATCGGAAACCGCCCCCTCCCGCCCGAGAAAACGCAGGGCCGGCGTCTGAGCGGCATACCCGGTCACCAGGACCCGGTCACCCAGGCGATATCGGTACAAACCACCGCTACTGGTCACGATAACGGAATAGCTCCGGTCCTTCCTCAGCTTCCCCGCAAGGACAATTTCTCCGTTCTCGGTATCTTCGAACTCGAAAGCATGAGAGCGCAGGGCGAGTACCGGATCCAGATCCTGAAAATAGGGAAGGGAGACGAAGGCTTCCGTGGCCACCAGACCCTTGCCCTGAAAAGCAGTTCTCGGGAAAAAGGACTTCAATGTAGTCGCGGGTCGGGCTGAAGGTCCGTCGATCCAGCAACTGATCAGGCCCAGGTGGGGCCAGATCTGCTCAAACAGTCCCTCTTCGGGTCTGGTTTTCCCCAGCAGGAAATCCAGCTTTCTGATCCGCTGCGAAACCCGGCGCCGACCCAGCAGCCGCATTTCCTCCAGAACGCCTTCGATGTCCCCGAGGAAGCTCTCCAGCAGAAGCGTGAGAAAGCTCGGACTCCAGACAGAGATCAGCCTCAGATTCTCGCACGCAAGGAGATAGGCCATGGTTAACCGCCGAAATCTCACCAGCCCGGTTTCACCGGCCACGTGGGCCGGAACGGGCATGAGCCACCGGTAAAGGAGCTTCCCCGGCATGCCGAGATATTCGCCGTCATTCTCAAATCCGACGGGGATCGTCCCCTCAGACCGGGTATCGTTCATGACCGGAGAGATAGACCAGTAGGACGGACCCTGCATCACTCCGGGACGGGTCCTTGCCAGGGCACGAAGCCACGGCGCAATCCCGCGCTGGAATTCCCTTTTGAGCTCGGCGGTGTAGGGGATCAGTTTCGATCCCGATGCCGTCCCGCTGGTCGGTTCGAAGAGCAACACCTCCTCGGTACACAGAACACCGGATTTTCCCCCGGCGATCTCCTCGATCCGGTCGAGATAATCCTCGTATCGGCTCAGCGGAACTCTCTGCCGGTATTCAGCCCAGGACGCGATCTTCCCGAAACTGTGCTCTCTGCCGAAAGCAGAGTGCTCATTGCGACGGAGAATTCGGAATAACACCCGCTCCTGCTCGGCGCTCACGGAACTCAATGCCCGCCGGAAAGCCCGGTCGGAGCCGGCATTCACCAGCGAGAAGAGGGTGCTGAGTCCGATGCGGAGGGGGTGATCTAGTCCCACGAGAGAACCCGAAGAATCTTCGGCCTCAGATTATCCGCCCGCAGGGCTCCCAGGCAGATCAGTTCGTCGCCCTCCGCATGGCCGGGATTGATGCTCTCAAAATACGCCACGTGAGGATCCCTCCTGCGACGCGGGCTGATCTCGGCGACACCTGCTTTCAGCCGATCGTGTTCGGGATCGCTCTTGATGATCCCCCTGGATGCGTCAACACGTTTGCCGTACCTTTGTTGCGCGAGATCAATCATCAGGCGATGCTCGAATGACGGTGTCGGCGTCCGGAAACTTGGATAGAATTCCTTCAGGAACACTGGCAGATACCGGTATGTCTTATAACCCTTGCAGATCAGAAACCAGTACAGCGGCGGTTTGGTCGGATCCAGAGCGCGAGGCAGAACGAATCGAGCCCAGGCCGCGTGCAGAGCCATGCTGCCCCGGGATTTCGCTTCGATGATCGTGTCCCCGGAAAACACAATGCGAACCGGTCCGTCTGCAGCCCGGTATTCATAAAACAGGAGCGTTGAAAAACCGCGGATCCGCCCATCCCCCTTCAACAGAATGACCCAATCCTTTTCGAAGAGATCCTCTTCGAATATCTTCCGGCTGATGTTCTCGTAGGATGCATCCATCAGGCCGTTCATCACATCAACGTCGCCGGCAGAAAGGCGTTCGATCGGAAGAATCTCGGCTTTGAGTTTCATCTTTCGACTCCGCCGAACACTCGAGTATCAGGAGCCGGCTTGCAACCCGGGGTCCGCCTGCTCCGCGATTCCAAAGGAAGAACTACAGCCATGCCAGCTCCGGACAGACCAGTCGGTCGTCGAGCCGGCTCAGGCTCCCACCCATTTCCGGCCAGCTGACGACATAGATCCGGCTGCGGTATTCGCGATGGCGGGATCGGCGGCGGAGGACCCCGACACGCGGATCCGCAGCCGCCAGACCGAGGGAGAGATAGTCGAGGCCTCTTTCAGCCGCCAGATGGCGCAGTGCCTCCACACATTCGACGAAGCCTTGTGAATCCCGGGGATCCATGGCCGCGAAAGACAGGCTCGCGTGGGACACAACCGACCCGACGGGAGGCAGGCAGGGCCTTCCGCTGAACTTTGCAGCCAGGTTCAGCAGCGGGCGAATCCTGCGAAGCCGGGTGGAATAACCCCGGACGACACTCTGTTTGAAGCAGCGCTGATCCCACAATGCAGCACAGGCCGTAACCACCCCCTTTTCTTCCATCACGAGGAAATCCCCGTTATCGAGTCCAAGTTTCCTCTGCGCCGCAATCAGGCTCTCAGAAATTCTCGGTGCAAAATGAAAACTCCTGGAGTACTGATCGATCAGTCGGGGAAGGAATCTCTCTGGAGGCATGGAAGAAAGCGTCCACCTTGAGATGGATCCACGCCGTTTCCGCGGAATCGGCAGGAGCAGGGTCAGGTACTCACCCAGGAATTCGTATTCAGGCATTCCGGGAAGACCGCGCTCAAGAAAACGCCGGGCGCGATCATTGTCCGAAGAGATACTGGTAAAAAAGAAATCCGGAGGATCTGCCCGCTGCAATTCCCGGAAAGCCCGGTAACCGCGGAGCAGAATATCCGCCCGTCCCATATGGCTTCGATCGAGACGCAGGGCGCTGAGATAGGCAACCCGCCGCACCTGTCCATTGACAAAGCAGGAGGCCACCGTACAGCTTCCGACGGCAAGGAGCTTTGCTCCTTCTCTCGCTACCAGGGTCTGTCGTGCTTCACCCCTCATGTCTGCATCGAGGAAAAAACTTGGTTCCCGCTCAAAGGAAAGACGGATACCACCTTGCATCGGATTTTCCCTCAGCAAACGGCGAATCGCCTCATCATCACCTTCATCGGCCGGCCTGAACTCCAGCGGCGATTCTTTCCCGCCCCGGAGGACGGAAGATCCTCGCGGAGGAATCCCGGCATTCACGAGAGGTTCTTTCCGAGTTCTATGCCGAATTTTTCGGAAAGCTCGCGTCGCAGAAGAAGGTTGAGCATCCAGTACTCGCGAATCCGCCGGGGTGAACGGCTGTTGCAGCGAAACTCCAAGGCGCGCCGAAGCATGGAAGGCCAGCTGTAGAATTCCCTCCGAAGCCGCCGACAGCACTCCTCCAGTTCGATTGAATCCATACCCTCGGGCTCAAAAGGGAGTTGACCGAAACGGTAGTCATCATGCAGCCACCACTGCCGGTATTTCATCCGCCCCTCCCTGTTCAAGCGTTTGAACAAAGGCGTGCCCGGAAAAGGAACCAGGTGATTGAAGGCCGCAACAAAGAGCTTTTCCTCATGAGCAAAACGAAGGGAATGTTCAAAACTCTCCGCGGTGTCATGCGGGTATCCGAAAATAAAAGTGCCATAGACAAAAATTCCGGCGCGCCTCAAGGCCTGAAGGGCATCGCGATACAGTTCGACCTGGTTGATCTGCTTTCCCATCACCGCGAGGTTCTCCGGATCAAGGGATTCAAAACCGACGAGCAAACCGATGCAACCGCTGCGGGCCATGCGGCGAATTAACTCATCATCCCTCAGCGCATGGAGGCTGGCCTGACTCAACCACCTGAAGCCAAGAGGAGTGATGGCGTCGAAAAATTCTCCGGCGGCCTCCGGATCACCCACAATATTGTCATCGACAAAAAATACGTACTTCTCCTTCAGACTTTCCAGCTCCCCGACGATTTCCCCGACCGGCCGCCGACGAAAGGATCCCCTGAAAACCGAAGCAATGGAGCAGAAGTCACAGTGAAAAGGACACCCGCGGCTGGTTTCAACGAGAGCGACCGGCAGATAGCTCTTGCCTTTGAAAATTCGCCTGTCGGGCTCGATCCCACGCAGGGCCTGTCGGGAGTCACTGTCATAGCGATCTTTGAGCCGCCCCTGAAGGGAGTCTTCGAGGATTTCCGGCCACACGCCTTCCGCTTCACCCACACAGACAGCATCCGCGTGGGCTCCGGCTTCATCCGGACATAAAGTTGCATGATAACCGCCCAGAACAACCGGAACTCCTTCGGCACGGAAACGAGCCGCGATTTCATATCCCCGTTTCGCGGAATAGCTTTCGATCGAGATACCGACGAGGTCCGTGTCCGGGGAATACTCGAGAATTTCCACCCGGTCATCCATGAAGGTAATCTGCCATTCAGGAGGCGTCATCGCTGCCAGACGTGCCAACGCCAGCGGTTGCAACTGCCATGAACGGACGAAAGGTCTTCCCGCCTTTCGGCCGATGGCGGGATAGATCAGTGTCAGCCGAGGCATGAAAGCGCACGCTCCTCTCCGGGCAGGTGCCAGTCACCGGGGGCCGGGGGGCTGCCGACATCGTCGGTCGAAAAGGGTCTTGCAAAAATCGGGTCCGAATCAAGACGTCTGATGAAATTACGATAGGCCAGATTACCGACGAAATTGATGGCACATCGAATATCGGCCCGCCTGAGCCTCTTGACGATGTTTCGCATCCGAAAACTCCGGCGGTAGGCCCACTTAAAGCCGCAGTAGAGCTCTTCGGGTGACATCCGGGCCGGGTTGATGACGACATGCATCGTATCGTAATCATCCCAGTTATAGCTCAGGATTCTGCCCTCGGCCTGCATCCGGGCAAAAAGACGGGTTCCGGGATACGGGGTGTAGAGGGAATACCTGGGAATATCAATTCCGAGGTCCTGTACCAGCTCAGTTGTTGACTCAAACACGTCGGGGCCGTCGTGATCAAAACCGAAGACAAAACAACCCTGGATACTGATGCCGCGCTCCTGGGCGGAGCGGATGAGATCCCTGTAGCGCAGTGCCTTGTTGAAACTCTTGCTGATACCGCGAAGAACCGTCTGGCTCCCGGACTCGAATCCCACCAGCAGATATACGCAGCCGCTTTCCGCCATCAGATCGAGCATTGATGTGTCTTCCAATACCTCGGCCGTGACCAAGGCTCCCCACTGTTTCTTCAAAGGTGCAATCGCGGAAAAAAGCTCTTTCGAGAACTCGATATCTTCTACCAGGCTGACATCGTTGAAGGCAAAATTCCGTGAGCGGATCTTGCGGATCTCATCGACAACTTCCGCTACAGGTCTCTTGAGATATCGGGGCCACACCGCGTTGGCCATGCAGAAATCGCACCGGTGTCTGCATCCCCGTGTCGCCTGAACGGTATTGGGTACCATGTAGGCGCTCTTCCTCTGGAGATCCCGTCGAGGGGGAGGTACATCGGCAAGGAGGTGATCCCTGATTGGTTTTTCCCGATAGACCTTCTGCATTCGGCCCCGCCAAAAATCCCCGAGCAACTCCGGCCAGGCATGCTCTCCCCGACCGATGACAATGCTGTCGGCATGTTTCAGGGCCTCTCCGGGCAGAACAGTCACATGAACCCCACCGAGTACCACCGGAATGCCACGTGCCCGGTAATAGTCCGCCAGGGCATAGGCCGGCCGGGCACAGCCCGTGATGACACTGATACCGATCAGATCGGCTTGTGGATTCTCCGGGATCGTATCCGTATTGCCGTCGATGATGTGGATTTCGGCTTCGAGTGAAGAAGGCACTAAAGCAGCCAGGATCGTCAGCGTCAGGGGTGCCTCCCGGAAGGAACGGACAAAAGGTCCGATCCGCAGGGTATGCATGTGAGCATCCGGCATGATCAGGAGAATACGCATCGAGAATTTCAATCCGATGGCCGGATTTTGTTGAACCCGGCTCCCGCATCCGTCGTATTCTCGATGCGATCACAGATACACAGCGGAACCAGTGCACCATTCTTGACGACCGCATCCGGACAACAGCTGCAGTGAATGACCCGGCCCTCGGGATCGAAGGTTGCCGGCCACTGAAAAAGCAGGCGTTTTGTGCTCAAGGCTTTCCCCCGCCGGGCTGCCCGTACGGCGATATTGAGGTTCTTCAGGAAACCGCCGCCGGCCAGACCATTGAGCAGAAGGTGCACGACGAAACGGGGTGCGTGCTGGGCCTGCCAGAATGGGTAACGCCCTTTCAGTCTGTGCGCAGTTGCAAGAAACAACTTCTCCACCCACGTGGCCCGAATTGCCCGATGAATCCCGGCAACACCTTTTTCATGAAGCGACGCAACCAGGAATGAAAGCCATCGCGGTTCCTCCGCATCGAAATTCGAGCCCAGGTAGGCGAAAGGCTCCAGGTCAAAATGCTCCCGCAGCGATGTTGCAACATCCCGCCATGATCTTGTGTCCTGAAAATCATCGATCCTCACACCGGAAATCTCTCCGAACATACCGTTTTCGAGGTTCCCATGAATCAGAGGCATTCCCGCAATGTCACGCCACATCGTCACCAGGAGGTAGACGACATGCTCCGAGGCCAGAACAAAACTCACGGCTTCTTCAAGCTGCTCCGGGTGATCCGGATGAACCGTGACGGCCATGCCAACCTCGATACCAACCGAAGCAACTAAAGCGGCCTTTTCCTCTCTCAGGCGACGAAGATCCTCCGCGCTTTCGCCGGAGGGAAGATCCGGTCGTATCTGATCCGATTCGATGTGGAGAAAGACGACCTTGACGCCCGCCTCTTTCAACTGCTCGAGGAGGGTCCGGTCCAGGGCGACACCATTGCTGAATAGCTCGATCTTCAGGCCCTTGGCGCCGAGCATTTGCACGACCTCAACCAGCTCCGGGTGCAGGCTCGGCTCCCCGT
>JAOZPW010000278.1 GCA_029932545.1 Thermoanaerobaculales bacterium
CACGAAAAAGCACAAAAAGAGAAGCCAACGGGGGCTGTGGGACTGCGTCCTGGAGCGCGGGGCTCCTGCCCCGCATCGTGACGGTCGGTAAGTTGTCGGCTTTCAGTCCTGGGATGAAAGAGGCTCGAAAACGTGATAGGTCGTTCCTTCCGGAAGATAAGGCAGGCATTGGGAGGTGACGACCACGAGGGCAAAGAGGGCCAGGGTCCAGCGGGCCAGTCGTTTCGAAGGCCATTTTCCTCGGTGTTCCGAGATCAGAAGAACACCGGTAGCGCTCCAAATCAGGAGGCCGAGGGCCTCGATCGGATCAAGGTGGGTGGGCACGCCGAATATGGCCGGCGAGGTCAAAAAGCCAGTGATCAGAGTCATGCTGAAAACGACCAGAGCCAACCTCAAGGCGATGCGCAGTTCGGGGCCGAGATCGTCGCCCTCTGTATGGCCGAGAACCAATCGGAGGGCGAGGAAGTTGGCCAGTGCGAAGAGGCCGAAGGCCGTCCAGGCGAAAATGGTGTGTACGGTGATCGCCAAAGAGCCCTGGGTGAAAACCACCTCAGAAAGAGCCGGGGCGAATCGATTTCCGTGGGACAGAAGCGCCGCTGCGATCAGAACCGAGAGCGGAGTGATAATCGTTCGGCCCTTGTGGTGAATCTCCCAAATTATTGAGACAACGACCGTTGTCACGGCCATGCTTAAGTTACTCTCGGAGAGTCCGACCATCGGCAATCGTGCAACGGCGGCGGCCCGTAGGCCCCAGCCGAGGAACAGGGCGGCGGCCCACCCTGAAGCCAGCAGCCGGACCCCCATTTCGATCGTCGGACCTCCCCGGAAGATCCGGGCGGCAATGGCCAAATGGCCGATCACCAGACCGGTAGGAACCAGGACCAGGTTGAGTGCGTCCGAAATACTCACGGTATCGAGACTTGGAACCTTCCTTTACGTTTTGTCGTTGGGGGGCTCCACGGTCATTGAGATCGGCGCCGGTGTGAACGTAGCCATCGGTTTCTGTTTGCCGTTGCGCCTGAAGGCCCAAAAACCGACGCCGACGAAGGCGGCTTCAACCACAGCGCCCACCATCAGCCAGAATGTGATCTTCGATCCTCCGAATCCATAGGAATGGAGCCCGGCTGCGAGCACATAGTTGACGCCCAGGTAGGTCATCAAGATCGTGCCGAAGGCCGCGATGCTGGCGACTGCAACCCCGAAGCCTCCAATCCAACGGTCGATCCGGGCGTGCAAAATGGCCATGTATGCGAGGAAAGCGACCAGCGACCAGACCTCTTTGGGGTCCCAACCCCAGTAGCGGCCCCAGGAAGATGCAGCCCAGATCGAGCCGGTCAAAATGCCGATGATCAGCATGATCGAACCGATCTGCACGTACCAGTAGTGCGCCTCGTCCATCACCATTGCCATCGCCCGCTCTGCCGGCTTGAATATTTCCACGCCGATGCGCATGTGGGCGACAAAGGCCGACAGGGCCAGGAGCGCGTAACTGACCATGATGATCGGAACGTGGATTGCCAGCCAGGGAGTGCCCGAGAGCACCGGCGGCATCGGGTGGATGAAGGAGTTCATCGGCAGAAGGTCAGTCAGCATGATGACCAGCGTCGACATTCCGGCGGCGTTGAAGATTACCAATCGGTTCTTGATCGTCAAGGTGGCAATGGCGGCAAAGAGCCCAACGCCCCAGGCCAGGAAGAGCATTGACTCGTACATGTTCGAAGCGGGGATTCGCCCGGCAGCCTGCCATCGCATGGCCAGACCCCAGGTCATCACGGCGAAGCCTGCAATCAGCAGGATCGAGGTCAGGCGGGTTTGCCAAAGATTCTCTTTGCGGCGCCACCTAAAATAGGCGAGCACTGTTGCCGGCAGGAGTACCCACCAGGCGAGGCGTGTCGGCCGGACGGCGTTGTAGAGGACCTCATTCTGCATCAATTTTGCGGTGGGGTAGTTCTGCTGAGGAGCGGCCGCCAACTGGGCGCCGAACTGCTCCAGGGCACCGGGGTCGACAGTGTTTTGGGGAACAACCCAGGGATCGACCGGGTCGGTGCTGACCGGTTGGGCTCGAAGCGCCTGCCCTGTCAGGAAACCGTGCATGACGACCAGGCGGCCTTCGAGTTTCAAGGCGGCCTCCTGAAGCGAGGTCAAAGGCAGTTCTTGTCCGGCTTGTCGGCGGCCTTCATCAACAAGTGTTCGGAAGGCCGGAGCGGCTATGACGCCGTTGAAGGAGATGTGTTTGTGTCCTGGGAATTGCAGGGCAGCCGCCAAATCCCTGGATCCTATTTTGATGATCGGCGAATCGGCCCATGCCTTCGAGTTGAAGGCCCAACCGAGCACGGTCGCAACCTGGTCCGTGCCGGCCCACTTTTTCTTCCCCGTCACCTCCAGCACGCTCTCTCGAGCCATGGTATCCAGGGGCATTACCCGGCCGTCGTGTTGCACCGGCAGTGAGTGGAGGGATTTGAGGGTCTCGGCGCTGACCGACGCGGCTTCTCCTGTGCCGGCAAAGCCCAGACCCAGAGCGAGAATCAGGCCGAGAGACATCTTCTGTTGCTTCAGTTTCATTGGACCGGACTCCGGAAAGTAGCCCTCGGGAAGGCCCCGGCGCTGCATGATTCTCGTCACCAGGACGACCACCATCCCAAAGACGAGGAGGCCGTAGCCCCAGAACACTACCGTCTGACCAGGATCTCGAGAAACCGAAAGAATTGACATCTCCCGTCCGTCGCGCATTTGATAGCTGGACTGGAAGAATTTAAAGCCGCCCAAATGGAGAGGGTGGTTCATCCAAATTCTGTGTTGGGTCTCGACCTTTGTCGTTTCATCGGTGATCGTGACAAGACTGCGGAACATCGCCGGCCGTTGGGTGCCCGGGTACTTGTCGATCTGGAAATCATCGAGGCGTATCGTGAAGCCCAGAGGTACTTCGGCGCCTTCCCGGTGCCTCGAATGGTCGACCAAGGTGTTGCCGGTCTGCCCCTCCCAGAGGGCCAATTGGCTGTCGACTTTGACGAATTCCGTCATCAGTGATCCAACGAGGATCACCACCATCGAACCGTGAGTGATCAGGAAGCCGACCTTGGACCAGGTCCAGGGCCATTTGAGGGTCATCGAGGCCGCAAGATTGAGGGTGAACAAACCCAGCAAGGCGAAGAACCAATTTGCCCCATACACCATTTGTGCCGCGGCCTCGCGGCTCTGGGTGCTTTCGATGATGGTTCCGGTAGCCAAGACGACCAAAAGGACGAGCAGCAGCCCAACCGTAATTTTCATTGAACCGAGCATTTCGACAATACGACGCATCAACACTCTCCTTGGGGGGTGGCTGGACGAAAGAGCAACCTTCATTCCGCAGTTACAGGCGCGTTATCCTACAGCATTTTCGAGATGGCACTTGAAACAGATCTGGTACTCGGTCGAGGCCGGCTCCGGATTGGTCGTGAGATTGCCGAAGGGTTTGCCTTGGCCCACTCTCTAAAATTCTTCCATCGTGTCGGCATATTCTCGGAGCAACTCGAGGGTCTTGGCGGCTTCTTCTTCGTTGATTGTGCCGATGGCATAGCCCGCGTGGACCAGCACATGTTGTCCGACCTCGGCTTCCGGCAGCAGCATCATCGAGATCGAACGTCGGATACCGTCGAGTTCCACGGTGCCCTCGAATTCGTCTCTGCGGAGCAGTTTCATGGGAATGGCAAGGCACATCAGCTTGATTCTCCGTCTTCGTCGGTCATGTATTGAATGCTCTCGATGTCCAGCTCATCGCCCCCGGTGACTGCCAGGGGCATTGAACAGGTGGGACACAGCCGAAGCCAGGAACCATCCACGCGGTCCTCGATCACGCCGCAATTCTGACAGGTCTGGGTGGCGGGACACCACCGGACCTCAAGCCTGGATGCGGCGTCCGGGGTGTCGATCGTCACCGCCTCCCAGGCATAACCCATGAGGTCGGGTTCGACTGCCGAAAGTTCCCCGACAGCCAAGTGGACCGTTTCGAGGCGACCCGGTCCGTACTCGGCGACCGCCTCGCGGCACTGGCGATAAACCTCGAGAGCAATCCCCATCTCATGCATCGTGGATACTGTAGCCCAATCTGAATGATTCTGGCTAATGTGATTTACCAGGTTGCTCTCTATGACGCTGTCCGGTGTACCCTTGAGAGGGAGGTGGCCATGTCCGCGAATCTTCGAATCCTGATAGGTGTGGTGGTGGTGGTAGTGGTGGCCGGCATCGGGTATTGGCTGTTTGGGCGGGGCGAAGGAGAGCCACCGCCGAATACGGTTGCCGAGATTGTCGAAGCAGTGCCTGCAGAGCCCACTCCTTCACTTGAGGAGCGTATGTCCGAACGGCTCAAAGGGGTCACTCTGGCCGGGAGCGATGCTGTGGTTCGAGAGGTTGTGGTGGCTCTGTCGTCCCAGCCGGAGATGGTGACATGGTTGGCCAACGAGGATTTGGTCCGTCGATTCGTAGCCTCGGTCCATCTCATCGCCGAAGGGAAGAACCCGCGGTCTCAGTTGGAGTTTCTCAAGCCGACCCGTCGCTTCTCCGGCCTTGAACGTGACGAAGGCTGGGTGGTCGATTCCAAGAGCTATCGGAGGTACGGACTGGTGGCTCAGGCTTTTGCCGGTCTGGACACTGAAGGTACGGTGAGGGTCTTCAATGAACTTGAACCTCTGATCGACGAGGCACACCGTGAAATCGCCCCGCCGGGAACCACATTTAGAGTGACTTTGAAGAAAGCCCTCGATCTCCTGTTGGAGGTCCCTGTCCTTGAGGGTGATGTGGCTCTCAAGCCCAAGGTTGTCTCCTTCGCTTATGGGGATGAGCGCCTCGAGGGATTGTCCGAGGCCAAGAAGCAGATGCTGAGGATGGGACCCGAGAATGTCGCTCAGATTCAGGCCAAGATCATCGAACTCGAGGCAGCGTTGGGTTTGTAGTGGCAGACATAGGAGGGCGTAGGGCATTGACGGCGGATGGATTTCGGAGGGTCGTGAAGTGCCATTTGAGGCGCATTCGAGACGC
>JAOZPW010000043.1 GCA_029932545.1 Thermoanaerobaculales bacterium
TTCGCGGGCCCGAGCCTCCGGCTCGGCAGGCCTTCGGCCTGGCGTCGGTTCCTAGTTTCCAGTATCGAGTTTCCAGTTTCAAATCCCCAACTCACCCAAATATTCGGTCAGCCTCCACCATTCCGGTACTATGGAGACCTCGATGGATGGGGGTGTTTGGTGAAGCGGCCGGAACGCGTCGGTGTAGTTGTCAAAGGTACGAGCAGCGAGGCGGTCGAACTTGGGCGTCAACTCCTGGTTGAATTGGAGCGGCTCGAGGTCGAAGCCGTGTTGGACCGAGAGAGTTCGGAGGCCCTCGACCTCAAGGGTGAGGTGTCCCGGGTGGAGCTGGCCTCTGCCACGGACCTTGTTGTTGTCCTCGGTGGGGACGGCACCCTGTTATCGGTGACCCGGAGTGATGTGGGCGAGACTCCATTCCTTGGTATCAATCTGGGTACGCTGGGTTTTCTGACCGAGCATTCGGTGGACCGCCTCTTTCCCCTGGTTCATGCCGCCCTGGACGGTAACATCGAGGTGGAGGAACGACAGCGGCTGGAGGTTACGGTTGAGAGGCCTGGGCGCGAGCCCATTGTTCGGCGGGCACTCAACGATGTGGTGATCAATAAGTCGGCGCTGGCGAGAATGGTCGTCTTGTCGGTTCATGTGGACGAGGCCTACTTGAGCCGGTTCAAGGCGGATGGACTGATCGTAGCGACACCGACCGGCTCAACCGCCTACAACCTTTCGGCAGGTGGGCCGATCGTCTATCCGACCGTTGCCGTGGTGCTGGTGACGCCCATTTGCCCGCATGCCCTGACCAACCGGCCGATCGCCTTGCCTCTGGACTCGGCGATTGACATTCGTCTGGAAAGTCGGTCAGAGGAGGTCTACCTGACCCTGGACGGCCAGGAAGGATTTCCTCTGACGCCCCGGGACCTGGTGAGGATTCGGCGTTGTTCGGAACCGGTTCGCCTAGTTACGGATCCGGGACAGTCCTATTTTCATGTCTTGCACCGGAAGCTGAAGTGGGGAGAACGGGGAGGCTGAGGTACCGCCACCTCCGGCGCACGATCATTGCTGTGTCGGGGGCGTTGGCGGTTGTCGTACTCCTGGTCCTTGGTGTGTGGCGGGTCCTGGAGAGCGAAGCTGTGTGTTCGTTCACGGCCCGACGACTGGAACGAGCGGCAAAATCTGTAGCCGATATCGACCTGGAGATTGGTGATCTTGGGTGGACTCTCTTGCCACCCCGTGTTGTGCTCGCGGATGTGCGACTCGAGAGTGGGGTCGTCAGCGCCGAGGTGGATCGGGCTGCGATCGAACTGGGTGGGTTGTTCGTGGCGCGGCGAACGGTCGTATTGGATACGATCGAGGCCAGAGGCATTCGGATATTTCTGCGTGAAGGGGCTGTGTTGAAAGAAAAATCCGATGGGGCTCCAGTGCGCGTCATCGTTCGCCATCTGGACCTCAGGGAGATTGACGCAGAAGGGGTGGGGCTTCCGGGTGGATTTGGTCTCGTCATCGAGGGCGGCGACATGTCGTGGCTTCAGGAGTGGGGCGAAACTCGGGGATTTCTTTCGATTGAAAGGGCTGAGTTGGCCGTGCCGGGACTGGAAACAGTGTCCCTGGGTGTTGATGCGACTTTTCTTCGTAGGCAGGGTGGGCTCGATGTCCCGACACTGCGTCTCACAGGGACCGATTTTAGTTTCAAGGGGGCCGCGGCGTGGGACGGTGAGGCACTGACGGCCCGTCTTCGGGCGAGGCTCGATCTTGAGGAACTGGACAGAGTGATCCGAACCCGAAGCCTGCTTCAAGGCAGAATCACGCTAGAGGCCGATATTGACACGGCAAGAGAGACAATTGTCGAAGCACAGCTGGCGTCCGATCGGGTGGTCGTCAGTGGTTTCCCGATCGATGAGCTCCAGGCATCCATCGAGGTTGGCAAGGGCGGATTAACCGGCCGGGTGCATCAGGGCCGGCTCTTTGGGGGCCGCCTCGAAGGGCGATACCGCCTCGGACGTTTTGCGATGCCCTTCCCTCACGAGGTCGAGCTCGGTTGCATCGGCTTTGATCTGGCGGAGCTTCTGGCCAAACTGGGTGTCCCTTCGGGTGGCTTGAGCAGTAATGCAGACCTCACGGCCGAGGTTGCGTGGAATAGTGATCGTTTCCCCGAAGGACACGGTGAGGCCTCGGTCGTATTCCAGGGGGGCGAGGGGCGGTTGCCCGTGACGGGGTTGTTGACGTTGGGGCTCAGTCCCGAGGGCCTGCTTCAGTTCTCGGCCGACGATCTGAGCATTGGATGCTCGAGGGTCCGGCTGGAGGGTCCGCTGGTGGTCGGCGCCTGGGCGCCGGAGTGGGGCATTCATGTGGAACCGGCACGGCTTGCTGAAATTTTACCGGCGGTCAATCAATGGGTGGGTACTGAGGTTTTCCCGGCTGAGATTTCTGGTCAGGGCAGTCTTGACGTTGGGCTTTCTGGTCCCTGGAAGCAGCTGTCCGTCAGCATCAGGATGGATGTGGAAGATGTCAGATACCCGCCGATGGTGCTTGACCGGCTGGTGTTGGACGCATCGATTGCGGGAGGTGAATGCCGGCTTGTGGACGGACGGTATCGTCTTGGCTTCGGGGGCGGACAGATCGAGGGAGCCATTCGTTGGGCCCCCGACCCTGGAGAGGAATCGTTGGATCTTCAGATAGATGGTCATCGGCTCCCGTTGGAAATGGTGGCATCCTGGATCGATGTTCCTCCCGGTGCTGTAGCAGGAGAGGCGTCATTTGCAGGCGGTCTTCGTGGCTCATTCGACGACAGCCGCGGGTCGTGGGCGCTTGGTTTGACTGATGTCCAGGTCGCGGGCACGAGAGTTGGCTCGGGCTCGGCAACCATTGATCTTCGCGGAGGCGCATTCACGGTCTCGGGCCTTGATTTTGACGAGGGCCTGGAGGGTCAGGTGCGATGGGATCTGGTCGAGCACACTCTCAGTGGTGGTTTGGCCTGGGACACAATGTCGTTCGAGACCCTTCCCGGAGGTCTGCATCGGCTTTTCGGGCAGGTTTTCGATTGGCAGGCGTCGTTCGAGTGGCCTCTGGCCGAGACCCTTCCCGTGGGCCGGTTGGAGATCTCCGGAGAGGCTTCACGCTTCAGTGCACACCTGGATCAGTCGAGACTCAGGGCGTCGATGACGCTCGATGGCCTGGCATCGGGTGACCTTGAGGCCGAATTCGATGACGATAGCTCGTCGTGGTCCGGACAGGGTGAAGTTCGGATTGATGCGATGGATATTTTGGCCCGTCGACTGGCCCCTGAGGTCAGCCCTCTCGTGACCGGGGCCATCCGTGTGCCATTGAAAATTTGGGGCCGGGGCGGGCAGGTTCTTGGCCTTGAAGGCGCTCTCGAGGACAGTGGGTTACGTGTTGGAGACAAGCGGGCCGAGATCGTAGGTGATCAGGGCTTTCGGTGGGATTCGACTGGGATTCGGCTGGGTGGCCTGAAAATCGACGTCGGTGGAGATCAGGTATTTCTCCGCGGGCGCATCGACGCTGAGAGTCAATTGGAGGGCAACGTTTCGGGAGTCTTCGACGCTCGATTGCTCAGGGTCTTTCTGCCCGAGTGGGAGCCCGCAGGCCGGGCCACGGGGACCGTCGAAATTCTGGGACAGCTCGACTCGCCCCGGCTGGAGGGAATCGCTCGAGTCGAGCGGGGGTCCTTCCGTCTGCCCGGAACTCGGTCGGTCGTCGGTGATGTCGACGGTTCTCTCTTCCTTTCCGCAGGGGAGGTGGCCCTGGAGGGTTTGAGCTTCAAGTTCATGCGGGGTCGTGGTCAGGGTCGTGGCGGTATCGTATTCGATGGTGGCGAGGCCTACCTTCGGCTGGACGGGACGATCGAGGGATTGGACTTTCCGCTATTTCCCGGTTTTGTGCCCCGACTCAAGGGGCAATGGGGCCTGGAGGGTCCTGTCAATGATCTGGAATTATCGGGAGATCTCGTCGTCACTCGCGGTGAGGTTCGACGGCAGGATGACCTCGCTTCCTTGTTAATGGATTGGTTCGGTCAGGTGGGGCCTCCGGCAGAGGATGGACTGCGGCTGGACCTGCACGTCCGAGCCGACGAGAACCTGGTGTCCCGCAGTCCCTTCGTCCGACTGGAGGGCAGTGCCGATCTCAACATCACAGGCACCGACGCGCGGCCGGGACTGGTGGGCAGTGTCGAATTCATGGAGGGTGGCGAGTTCACTTTGCAAGGGATTCGCTACGAATTGGAGCGAGGCCAGATCGGCTTCTCCGACCCGACCCGTGTGGATCCGATGTTGGATTTCCAGGCAAGGGCCTCCATCAGGGAGTACGACGTTTGGCTGAGCCTGACGGGAACGATGGACCGCTTGGTGCCGATAGTGTCTTCGGATCCACCGTTGAACCCCGCGGAGATCTACTCTTTGATGGCCTTGGGTCAGGTGGGTCGGGGTGAGGCAGGGGGGGCTGTGGGGGTGACTCTGGCCTCGAGCCTTTTGACCCGAAGAATGAACGAGGTCCTGGAGCGTCGGGAGCAGTGGTTGTTGCCGGTGGATCAGATTCGAGTCGATCCCTTTATCGAGTCGGCCACCGGCGATCCCTCGGCTCGTGTCACCGTCGTCAAGCAGTTGAGTCCGACGGTTACCGTCACCTTGCAGTCCAATCTCTCCGGAGACATGGACGAGATCATCAGTGCCCGGTGGTATCTGGGCTCGGGCTTCTTCGTCGAAGCCTCCCGTGACTCCCGAACCAGCGACGGCGCGTACGGACTCGATTTCAAGATGCGGAGGCGGTACTGATGGGAGAGCTCTCAGCTATCAGCTCTCAGCTATCAGCTCTGCAGAGGCGCCTGTGGTCAACCGTGCTCGTGGTATTGATTGTGATGGTGGGCTCTCCCCTTCTCGCCCAAGAGGCACCGGTTGTGGCGGTCGAGATTCAGGCGGGCGATTGGGCGCCGAATCGAGATATTGAGGGCATCCTTGGACTCGAAATCGGCAAGCCGATCGATCGAAGGCATGTTCGCCAGGGCATTCAGGTCTTGATGGCGGCTGGAGAGTTTTCGTGGATCCGTTGTCGAGCCCGCTCCGGGGCTGATGGTCTCAGCGTAACGGTGGAACTGGATGTCCATCCGCGTCTTGCGGTACTCGATATTGATGTGCCGTCGGCATTGTGGGAGTTCAGGGTCAAACGGTGGTTGGATATCGAGATTGGCGATCCTGTCAATCCTGGGCGGTTTGAGGTAGCAGCCCGGCGGATTCGGCGGCGCATTGAGAGGCGTGGTTATCCCGATGTTACGGTCGACCCCTACCTCTCTCTGGACCGAGGGGGCCACAAAGTCATTGCTACCCTGGAGGTGCGGCCCGGGAGTCGAGCGATGTTGGCAGGCCTTAAAATCGAAGGTCTCTCGGAAGGTCTCGACCAGGAGACTCTCATGCCGGACATCAAGGTTGGCCGGAAGCTGACCGAGACCGCAGTCGATGACCTCAGGGAGAAGATCGAGCGCAGGATAAGACTGGCGGGGTATTGGGAAGCCAAGGTTGTCGGCGTGGAGCGAACGGGTCCGGCCGGCGCCTCGGTTTTGAAGGTGCAGGTGGAAGAAGGTCCCCTTTATCGCCTGGAACTCGTGGTGCCGGAGGGTTTGGAGGAGGTTGCATTTCAAGCCCTGCCCGATGTTGCCAAGGAGGATCTCAATCCAGCCCAGACCGACGCCTTGGCGGAAATCATTGTGGAGCGGCTCCAGCAAAAAGGGTACCCCGTGGCCACCGCGTCGGCTGAACTGGTTTCCGACCAGGCCGACAGTGAGGTCTTGAGAATCCGGGTCGTCCCGGGAGCAATGCTTCGTGTTACGGAAGTCAATTTCCCAGGTGCGGACCTCCTGGAGCCAAAACGGCTCGGCAAAACGGTCTCGGTTGAAAAGGGAGTGGGCAAGGCCCGGAAACCGTTGACCGCAAAACGCCTGGAAATGGACCGTGCGGCCCTCGAGGATCTCTATCGCCGCAACGGTTTCCAGGACATGACTGCTTCTGAGCCGGTGGTGACGCCGACCGATGAAGGGGGCCTCTGTGTTGATTTTCCAGTCGATGAGGGGCTCAGGTGGAGTGTGGATGCCTTTCGCGTGGAAGGGGTGCCGGCGGAGGCTTTGGGCCAAACCGACGACGACCTCTACCAGTTGGAGGTGACCGAGGCGTGGGATCCACGGAATCTGAAAGTCCTGATCGGTCGGTGGAAACGAGCGATGACCGATGTCGGTTATCCCGAAGCAAGGGTCACCGCGGATGTTGGAACGCCTGAAGCCGGACGGGTTGCGGTGGTTCTTCTTGTCGAGCCTGGGCCTTATGTTCGGTTGGGACGGGTCTTGATTGCAGGCTTGACGAAGACGAAGGTTTCGGTGGTGGAGCGAGCCCTCGGCGTTGCCGGTCTGAGGGAGGGGGCCCCCTACTCACAAATGACGATCAACCGGGCCCAGCAGGAGTTGTACCGCCTGGGGTTGTTTCGGCGCGTAGCGATCGTGCCGATCCCGGGCCAGGAGCGGAGGGTCGATCGAGGCGTGGTCATCCGGTTGGAAGAGGGTCTGCAGCGCTCCTACCTGGTGGGGCTTGGGTGGGGTACCGAAGACAAATTCCGTCTGACCTTGGGGTGGTCTCATCTCAACCTCTTCGGTGGCGCCCATGCGTTGTCCCTGGAAACCCGGTACTCCGATCGCGAATTCCGTTACCAGATCGGGCTGCGCGAGCCCCTCCTTCCCTGGATCGACCAGCCGGGTTATTTTGCGCTCTATCGCACCGAAGAAATGTACACCGATTGGGAACAGCTGCGTTACGGCTTGTGGTTCGAGGTTGGCGACCGGCTCAAAGTGCCCTTCCGGCACTGGGTACGCTACGAGTTTCAGGTTGTCGAGCCTGATGCCCCGGATGAAATTCTGTCGGATCTTGAGCGAGAACAGCAACAAATCAAGCTCTCATCGATCACCGTTCCCTTGGAGTGGGATTACCGAAACGACATGCTCAGCCCCACATCGGGATACCTGATCACCCTGGCGCCGGAATATGCGTTCCCGCTCTTTAGTGCCGAGGTTGAATTTTTCAAACTCCGGGCGGGTATTTCCCATTATCTTGATACCTCCGTCGGCCGGGTCAACTGGGGCATTCGGGTGGGGGCTACACGTGTTGCAAACATGGATCCCGATGAGCCGGCCAACCTCCAAGTCCCATTGGCCAGCCGGTTCTTCGCCGGAGGTCCGACCTCGCATCGAGCGTTCAGGACCGACCGTCTCGGCATTCCGGGCGAGACCCTGGAAGAGGACGGGACAGCCATTGGGGGCAATGCCCTGGTTCTGGTAAACGCGGAAATTGAAAAGCCGATTTGGGGGGCCTTGAACGGCGTGTTCTTCGTTGACGGAGGGAACGTCTGGATCGAAGCCGGAGACATCAGCTTGAGTGGTTTCCGATGGGGTGTCGGGGTGGGCTTGCGGTTCTTGACACCGGCAGGGCCCTTTCGACTCGAGTACGGCCACAAGCTTGAGCCACTCGAGGGTGAGAGTTCGGGTGAGCTGCATTTTTCGTTCGGGATGGCCTTTTAGCCGGGCTCCGCCGGGTTTGAGGTACCATCCCCCCCATGCCTATTGTCTTGGTTGTTGTGGGGATTGTTTTTCTTGGACTCGGCGCCTCCTGGCTGGTCGACGGCGCCTCACGCCTGGCTCTTCGCTTCGGCATCTCGCCGATGGTTGTCGGTCTGACGGTGGTCGGATTCGGCACCTCGATGCCGGAGTTCATGGTGTCGGTGCTGGCGGCCGGGCGAGGCAGTGGCGCCTTGAGCGTGGGAAACGCAGTTGGTTCAAACGTCATGAATCTGCTATTGGTCCTGGGGGTGGCGGCCGTTATTCGAGAAATTGCGATCGTCGGCCGGCAGGAAGAACTGATACGGAACATAATCTTCGGTCTTTTGCCCGCACTTGCGTTGATGATTTGTGCATGGAACGGCATGATTTCTCGGACTCTGGCCGTCGTGCTCCTGGCCCTCTTCTTTGTATTTCTTGGGGTCACACTCTTCAAGGCCCGGCAGGGTGTGACGGAGCGTCAAGAGAGTGGTGGTCCCTGGCTCACGCATGCTACCAAGGCGGTTGTCGGCATGGTTGGTCTGGCAATCGGCGCGGAGAGTCTGGTGCGCGGAGGAACAGTCATTGCCCAGGATTTCGGAATATCCGAAGCTGTGATCGGACTGACCCTGATGGCCTTTGGAACCTCACTGCCGGAGCTCGCGGCATCGGTTGCGGCGGCATTGAAGGGTGAAAGTGAAATGTCGGTGGGTAATGTCCTGGGTTCCAACGTCTTCAACCTGGGATTGGTGGTTGGGACGGCCTTTCTCATCAGGCCGTCTGAAGTCCCGGTAGAGATCATCCGTCAGGATGTTCCATTTCTGGCAACCGTGACTCTTGTTCTTGGGTTGGGTGTTATGAGAAACGGCAAGATCAGCAAGCTCGAGGGCTGTGGGCTCCTTGTGGCCGTCGCGGCGTATCTGGCTTTTGTTGTTGTGCGAGGCGCCTGAATGAGGGGCGATCGGGTCGCCGTATTGGTCTCCGGGGGTGTGGACTCAGGCGTAGCTCTCCACCGTCTGGTCGAGCGAGGCGATCTTTCCCTGACCGCCTTCTATCTCAAGATCTGGTTGGAGGATGATGCGGCCTTTCTCGGGTCGTGCCCGTGGGAAGAGGACCTGGAGTATGTTCGGGCCATCTGCGACCGGCTCGGGGTCCCTCTGGAGATCGTCTCCCTGCAACAGGAATACCGCCGACGGGTGGTCGAATACGCCCTGGGCGAACTCAAACTGGGCCGGACGCCCAGTTCCGACATCCTGTGCAATTCGCTGATCAAGTTTGGCGCCTTTCTCGAAGGTGCGGGCAGGGACTTCGACCGTGTCGCATCGGGGCATTACGCCAGGACCCGCGAGGTCGGCGGTACGACCCACCTGCTGCGGGGCGTTGACCCCGTCAAGGACCAGACATACTTCCTCTGCCGCCTGTCACAGGAGCAGGTTGCCCGGTGTGTGTTCCCCATCGGTGATCTCGGCAAGGCTGAAGTCCGTCGTCTGGCCCAGGAAATTGACTTGCCCAGCGCCGAGCGCCCCGACAGCCAGGGGATCTGTTTCCTCGGGAAGATCCCCTACGACGAGTTCGTTCGTTACCACCTCGGTGATCGTCCGGGACCGATCGTCGATATCCAGTCGGGACGAACGCTGGGGGGACATCGGGGCCTGTGGTTTCACACCATCGGCCAGCGCAAGGGCCTCGGTCTTGGGGACGGCCCCTGGTATGTCGTAAGCAAAGATCCTGAGACCAATACAGTTAATGTGGTTCACGGTGAACAACTGGCCGATCACAGGCGCCGTGAGTTCCTGGTGGTCGATCCACACTGGATTGCGGATGAGCCGAAGACGAGAACTCTGATGGTCCGTATCCGTCACGGAGAGAAGTTGTGGCCTGCCGAGGTCCTGATTGAAGGTACCGACGGCGTCCGGGTCACACTGGATGAAGGAGACCCCGGCATCGCCGCCGGCCAATTCGCCGTTTTTTACGATGGCGAAGAGTGCCTGGGTGGTGGGCCGATTGGGTGATTGAGGGGGCTCCCGGTGGAGCCGGAAATCAAACCGCCAAGACGCCAAGAACGCACCTCTCGGACGGCGCGTGCCTGGTGCGGCTTTCTTCACCTGGCAGCCCTCCCATTTGGGCCGTCGCCGCGAAGAAGGCCGACACCTGGCAACGCTCGGCGAAACCGTTGGCAATCGAATCTCGGCCAACGCCGTAGGCCGCCGAGGTCATTTTCCGGAGGGGCGGGCCCCCCACAAGAGCCGAAAATGCTGCCCCTCCGGGAAATGTACCGAGCGGGGGCGCGCGCGCCGCGCGACTCCGAAGGCCGGGGATAGAGAACAGAGTCCGGGACCACCAGCAGCGTGAGGATAGGCCGGCAATAGTGTCGGGAGTGTCTGTCCTGGCACGGTTAGAAGTCCAGCCCCCCCCGGGGACCACAGCGGCAGAATCGAAGTAGGGGACAGTGTCCATTTTCACGGGTTGAGTTCCAGTCGTTGCCGGACCTGGCGCATGTTTTCCAACCCCGGCCTTCTGGAGTGCCTTCGGCCCTCCAGCTCGGCGCATTTCCCTCAAGGGCAGCAGGGCGGAGAACGGGAGGGCATCGCCCTTGAGGGAAAAGGCCTCGGCGGCCTACGGCGTTGGCCGAGACTCGATTGCTGATGCGCTCCCCGTGGATTGCCAGGTGTCGACTTTCTTCGCAACGTCGATTTGGTCGGAGGACCGCCCGGTGAAGAAAGTCGCACCAGGCACGTCCCGTTTTGGCGTTTTTGGTGCTCTCGGGGTTGGGCGTCGGCGTCGGCCCCAACACCGGCCCGAAGGGCCCATGCAATTCGTCGGACGAATTGCTGCTCCGGCGCCAGACCAAAATACTCGTCGGATCGTCGGATGCCGTGCCAGGTCAGACAAAGGTGACAAGGTCAGAACGGCCGGAGGGGTGGGAGCCCAAGAATGTCGGAATTGTCTGACCACGGCTTGGTGAAGACGATCTTCGCCAGGCGGAAAGCCTGTGTCAGGAACTGGGATTGGGAGAGCTCCTCGAAAAGATGCCTTCAGGTATCCACCAAATGGTGGGGGACACCGGCTGGCAGCTGTCGCACGGTGAACGGAGCCGGGTGTTCGTCGCGCGAGCTCTGCTTCAGGGCCCCGGAATTGTCGTGCTCGACGAAAGTCTGGGGCCCCTCGATCCCGAAAATCGGCTCGCCGTGATGGCGTGTGTTGAGCGGCATGCTCGGACGCTGCTGGTTATTGCTCATCCGTGATTTAGGGGTGGGTTTGGACCTCAGGGTGCGGTCGATTTTACCGGCAAGCCCGCTATTTGCAGTTGGATCGGCCCCTTGGTTGGCCATCATGGCTCAACGGTCGAAAACGAATTCTAATGGTTGTTTTTGAATTTTAACGGTTGCGCCCCGGTGGACAACGAAGGCCCTTGGCGTTCTGGAGATACAACCTCGACTCTGCGTTGATGAAATATCCCACATAAAACACTTGACAGGGACAAGTGTTTTTTTTTAGAGTAGGTACTGGAGGCAGAATTTTAGTGTAACCAGATTTACATAAGATTCTGATTCAAGAAAATGAACCGGGAAAGCGGTGTCAGGTCACCCAAAGGGAGCAATAATGCATATTCGACTCAGTCTTCTTCTCGTAATTGTCTGTCTGATCGCTGCCGCCAATCCCGCTGGGGCTCTCGACCTGCAATTCAAGAATGAACAGGCCGTCGGCCTGTGTTGCCTCAAGCCAGGGCGGGACGTTCTCTTCTTCGGGCTCGTATGGCAAGAACGCCCGTGGGTTGCCCGGATCTCGGTCTTGAGGGCCATTGAGACGGTCCCCGAAGGCAAAGATACCGCCTGGTATGCGCCCGAAATTGGGGTCCCCTTCGAGTCCTACTGGATCGGGGCGGATCTTTCCAGTGGCACTTTCACAGTGAAGGCCAGAACAAACAAGCAGCTGGAAGAAAAGACCATCCCGCCGGAAAACCTGGCTCGCAACGAGGGTGGAGCGGTCTTTGCCTTCGACGTCGAGGCAGGATTTCTCGAAGTTGTCGTCATTCGGCCCGGAAAGGCAGCCTGGGCCTTCACCGCCGGCGACGGCAGCACCTTTGACGCGGACGGCCAATCAGACGGTTGGGTTCGGGCGGAGATCGGGAGTTTCCGCTCGATCGACGATGGCCCGAAGGCGCCCAAGACGTTGGAAATAGGAGACGTCATCCTCGCCCTCGACACCTCACGCGGGATCCTCTCGACAACGACGATCGACGGCTGATGGGAGGCAACACCATGAAACGCACGATTCTGATCACAATCGCCGTTCTGACCCTTCCCACAGTTCTCCTCGCTAACTCCCATCCCAACCTTGAGCGCGGGATGGTACCTGGGTCTATGATGCGGCTCAGCGGCCCCGACAATGTGAATCTTTTCAACGGAAGCCTCAACCTGACCGTGCCGCTGGGCGGGACCTACCCGGTCAGCGATACCCTCTCGTACTCGTTTGTTCTGCGGTACAACTCGAATATTTGGGATTTTAACGAGTGGTGGGATAATACCAATGGCGAAGTCGTTGTCCAAGCACATCCTGCGTTCTTCTCTAATGCCGGTTTGGGCTGGCGACTTTCGCTGGGAGAGCTGTTGCCTCCGGGAGAGCCCCTTGTCACCGGAAACCCGGCCTATGCCTGGGTCTACCTGGCCCCCGACGGATCCAGCCATCGTTTCTACTCTTCGCTGCATAGGGGTGAAGGGCCGGACGACGGTCTCTATACGCGTGACGGATCCTATCTCCGCTTGCAGTTTATCGCTTTCGACACTACCGATGATCCGATCGAGATCGACCTGGAAATGCCTTCCGGCAACATCCACACCTTCGAACTCAAGACCGGCTGGGATCTATGGCGTTTGACCGAGATCAAGGATCAATTTGGGAACTCTGTCACCCTTTCTTATGTCTTTTCAGGTGGGCAGGAAGGCGGTGATCTCGAATGCACGATCACCGACTCCACAAACTACCCAGAAAGAACGCACGTTCTGAATTTTGAGCGCTACAATCATCCCTACGACAATGTGCCAAGATATCGCCTGAAAGACCTTGCTCTTGCGGCCTTCGGCGATGGCAATCAGGCCTGCTACAGCTTCGAATATGTCGAACAGGAGATTCCACGGTCCTACAAGCATGATGATCCCGCGATGGACGATGACGTTGTGGTCCCCCTACTTCAAACGGCGACTTTCCCGGATGGGAGTTCAGACCCTTGTGACATTGGTGGTTGCTCAGACTGTTCAACGACTGATTTCTCCTACATCTTGACCGGGGACCCCGCCGGTTTGCTGGAAACCATGCGGCTGCCGACCGGCGGTGTGATCGACTGGCAGTACACGCTCTATACGTTTCCTCAAGGCAACGTGTCTTGCGACGAACAGGGCGAGCCCTGGAATCACGCGATCATGGGGGAATCGACCGGCGTCTTTCGAAGGCGCGTCATTGGGGACAGCGCTGTTCCGGATGGAACCTGGTGGTATTCGCCCGTTGACAATTTTGATTACGTCCTCAGGTCCGTTACGTCCCCGGACGGTACGCGGGTCGACCACTACTTCAACACCGGCGTCGAACTCTGTGCCTATGAAGGCGACTGGCGTGGGTGGGCCTACGGGTTGCCGTTTTTGCCGGAAGATGCCGTTGACTCCGGTGGCATCTCAAAAGAGGTCTTCGCGCCGGATGCTGGTACTTCCGACCCGCCGATTCGACGAATCTCAGTTGATTACAGGCACGACCAGCTCCCCAGCTATACATCCGGGGTATCGCCTCAGTCATTCCACAACACCAACAGGCGACTTCAATCCCGGGAAACCGTTTACGAAGACGATGTCGTCGGAAATGTTGCCCGGTCGGAGCAGGTCCAGTATTCGAATTTCGACGGATTTGGCAACTACCGTCAGGTGAATCTCTACGGGAATTTTGAAGGCGAGCCGTCCCGTGTCGAATTCGCCGGATACAATCCTGCACCCGGCGGAACCTACTACCAATACACAGTGAACGGCAGCACCAACGAACTCAACGGAACCTTCCCGGATACCGGGTATCCCTTGAACTTGCCGTGGATTTTGAACACGCTCGACGTCAAGACGACGCAGATCGGCTACAGTCCCGATCCGGTCGAGGAAAACCGCGTCGAATACTGTTTCGATCGCTCAGACAATGGGGATTTCCTGTCACCGACGACCGGATTCCTGAACGGGCTTCGCATCCATATCGATGAGGACCCGGCGTCGGATGATCGCTCACCCGACGATATCATCAAGAAACTCACCGAGAGTTCAATTGCCCCGGGGCGGGTCGGCCGTGAGCGGCTCTATGGCGCGGACACGCAGACTCTTCCTACTGACGGGACGATGTCGGCATGCGATGTCGGCGGCCTTGATCCCGAATACAAGATCACACACCAGTATGCTTCTGGGGTTCTGAAGGGTTCGAAAATCTGGGAGGTGGGCGGTCCTGCGCCCTATGACGTTGTCGATATCCTGAACCGAGACATCGACCCCAACACCAGTCTGACCGTCACCGAGACCGACACCTCGGGCTACTCGACCTATTTCAACTACGACCTGCTCGGACGTCTGACCGAGGCAGTCCCCACAGACGGCGCCAAGACCGCCCTGACATACACACCTGCGTCGGGTTCTGGGGTCGATCTCGTCAAGGCGACGGCGCATCAGCAGACGATTGACCAGGATTCACCGTATCCGGTCCTGGCCGAGTCAGAGTTCACTTTCGACGCCTTCGGCAGAGGCGAGAAAGAAAGCCATCTCTTGGCGGATGGAACGTGGAACCAGCGCATCAGCGGTTACGATGCCCAGGACCGCTTGACCTGGATCACCGAGTGGCAGCCGGAGGGCACGGCGCCGGCCGACTACTCCAAGACGATTAACTCTGACTTCGACGCCTTCGGCCGGGTCGGTACAGTCACCCTGCCGGACGGTCATCAGATTCTCCACACCTACACCGGGAGGCGATTGGTCGATCGGACCGCCTGGGTAGGGACGAATTTCGACGGGGTTGATACCGTCGACGAGGAGGCAACGACCACGACTACGACGTTGGACCGCAAGGGAAGGCCGATCAAGGTTGAGGAGCCTTCAGGTGCGAACGGTTTGATGATTCCCACAGATTATCGGTACGATGTCGCCGGAAACCTCAAGTGGGCGGGGACCACTGTGCTCGGGAATCCCGATATTACCCAGATCCGAGAGTTTTCCTACAACGGACTGGGCTTCTTAGAATCTTCGTCGATCCCTGAAAAGGCGGTTCCAACGACCTTCAATGGCTATGACCCGATGGGCAACGTCGGAACCGTCATCGACGGGGCAGGGGACGACGAACCGAGTGACCTCAGTTACACCTACGATTTCGCCTCAAGGTTGAAGACGATCGTGGACAACACAGTCGGGGCCGGAGATGACCCCGTAATTGGGACCTTCATCTACTACGGCGAGGATGGAATTCCGGATGACAGGGATGGCGGCACGTGGTCCGAAGGAAAGTTGGCCACGGCGACTCGGTTCAATCTGTTCGACGCTGGAGCGCCCTGGGATCAGGTCGATGTGACCGAGAGCTATGAGTATGACGGGATCGGCGGGGCCGTCTCTCGGAAGCAGACGGATATCACTCTTGGGACCGGTGCGACGCCCGTGTTGTTCGAGCAGGGGTGGACCTACAACGATCTCGGGCAGGTTGCGACGACGACCTATCCCGAGGAGGTTGATGCGGCGGGGACCCTTCCCGATCTTGTGGTGACCAATGGTTTCAGTAATGGGTGGTTGACCTCAGTGACGCCCGGGGTTGAGGAGATGACTTATTATGCTAATGGGATGTTGGAGTTGGTGAAGTTTCATACCTATTTCGCGGGTAGCCGCCTTTTCGGGATCGCATACGATCGTGATCCCGATTGGATGCAACGTCCGAGGGAAATCCGTTTCATTGGGGGAGCATATTGCAAGTCGGCCGGGAGCCGTGAGGAGGCTGCGGTTGGCTCGGACAATTCGGGAAAACCTGGCAGCTCTGACCTCACCTATTGGGAAAGCGGCGTATTCGGATACGATGGATCTGGAAACCTGACCGCGCAACGAGGATATTTGAATCGTTATACCTCATGGGATACTGAAGTCGGAAATCGCTACCACGAGTACGACAAGGTCAATAGACTGAAAAGCCTCTCCACAACAACTGATCATTGCTGTCCGGAGCTTTCCTACGGGGCGGCGTTTGATTACGACGCATTTGGCAATCTGGTTTCCAGGACTCTCAACGGGGATACCTACTCGTATGCCGTCAATACAGCCACAAACCACCTCTCGGGAGGAGTAAATTACGATACAGCAGGCAACCAACAAGGTTGGGGCGCCTACACCTATGATTACACGCCCTTCCATCAGATCCGGGAATATGCGGAAAGTGGCCGGACCCAACACTACGTCTACTCGGCCGACAACGAGCGAGTCGTGGTATACGACTCGTTCGATCAGGAGGCGTCAATCGTCCTGAGAGATCTGGATGCCAAGGTGCTTCGAGCACTTCGGCTGGGTACTTCCGGTCTCCAATGGGAACGTGACTATCTCTATCGGGGTCGTACCCTGGTTGGGGCAAAGATTCCGGAACAATATCCGTACCCGGAAATGGACCTGCGGTTATTCACTGATCATCTGGGCAGCGTTCGTCTCGTCACCCACTCGAGTCCCTATGGGGATCCCGTCGAATTCAACGAATACACCCCCTTCGGCTCCGAATGGACATCCCACGTCCTCGGCACCGAGCAAAAGCTCCGCTTCACCGGGCATGAACGGGACTTGATGGATCCGACGCATACGACGGATGATATCGACTACATGCATGCTCGGCATTACAACTTGAATCTTGCACGGTTTTTGAGCGTTGATCCTGTGGGGGGTGATCCGCTCAGGCCCCAGAGCTGGAATGGGTATGCGTATGTTTTGAATAATCCGTTGAGGTTTACGGATCCGTTTGGGTTGTCGGAGGCGGATTCAAAGGATTGTGCCGGTGCCGGGGCTGGGGATACGGGGTGTGGGAGGCCGGGGGTTCTTCCAGCTGAACTGGAAGTTACTGGATTTGGGGGTATCACGGCGGCCGGCGGTGCATTCTTGACTGCACAGGTTGAGGCAGGTATCTACGGAAACTCTAACGATTGGGGGCTTTATTATCTTTGGGGTTGGGGGCCTGGCTATGGGGGTGCTGTTGGCTTGACTGTCGGGGCGGTGAAAGGTGACGAGGAAAGCATGGAGGGGGAATATGTCGAGGCGGCGGGTTCTGCCACGGCGATCGGCGGTTCTCTGTTCCTTGATCTGGAGGATACGCGTTCGTTTCTTCCAGAAGGCCTGGGTTTCGCAGTTTCACCGCCGTCTTCCAGTATTGGCGTGGGTTTCTTCCTGACCAACAATCACTCATCCCGGCTTTCTGGGCCCGAGGTTGGGGATAATGTCGACAAATTCCTTTTCGATGCACTGACCGCGTTGACCGACCCAGAGCAGTGGGGGTTCTAAGATGTCCCTGTTGCAGTCGTGGTCTGATGGTGGTTAGTGGAATCGAGTCATTATCCGAAGGCTCATCGTATCAAGTCGTGAACCAGCGGAGATCGAGAAACGCGTGGCGCGTCATAAGCACAATGTGCAACTCTGACAGGAGATCCGAATGTTGATTGGGGGATGCCATGAGGGACAATGAAGAAAGGGAAAGGGGCCGTTCCGCCGACTCCTGGTCTGACTTGCTTCCATTTCGTCTTGTATTCACATTGGGTGGCGTATTGATAGTAGCTCTCTGTATGGCCAAACAATCGATCAACTGGGGCCTATTGGGCATTCCGTTGGCGATCGGGGTTCAGTTGGCCTATTGGTTTTACACTCGGAGGAAGAAATAAGGTAACTCCTCGCCCTACCCCGTCTTGTCAGGATGAGGGAATCTGCCACGCTTGAAGGATGGAAGACGAATTTATAGGGGACACTACCGTACTCTTGCCATCGTGTCCGGTTCCCGATACCCTTGACTTGGTACCCGTCCACGCTGCCAAGGAAGGAGGCATCTATGCCTCGAATTGGCAGAA
>JAOZPW010000279.1 GCA_029932545.1 Thermoanaerobaculales bacterium
ATCGCGCTGAGGCCTTGAAGATTGTCTCGGAATTGACCGCTCCGGCAGTAAAGCTGTCGGCTGAGGTAGTTGAACAAGGGTTGTTGGAACGCGAAGCCCTGGGATCAACTGCAATAGGCGGGGGCTTCGCCATTCCTCACTGTAAACTGCGTGGTTTGAATGAAATCGCCGTTACGCTTGCGAGATTCCGTACTCCAGTGACCTTTGGATCTCCGGAAGGGGAGGGTGTGAGATTCTTATTTGTGGTCCTGTCACCTCCCGACCAACCCGCTCTTCACCTCCAAGCCTTATCTCAAATAGCTCGTACCCTGAAGGATGACGTCATCAGACAACGGCTGCTGGAAGTTGAGGATCCGGTCGAGCTTATTGAAATCGTGAAACGGGCAACAGATGGGGAGAACCTGTGACATCCGGGAACCCAATTTCGATTCGGGAATTCATACTCGAGCCGAAATTGGCATACCTTGATCTCAGACTCTTGGCCGGGGAAAATGGCCTTGATAGTCAGATGATCTCCAATCCCAGAATTCAAAAGCCAGGGTTGGCCCTTGCCGGGTTTTTGCCGTACGTCAAGCCTGGCCGGATCCAAATTTTGGGTGAATCGGAGTATGCCTTTCTCCAAACACTCGAACCTTCAGAGGCAATCCGCCGGATGTCAGCGGTTGTCCAAGAGAATATTCCGGCCGTCTTGTCGACAAAAGGCCATACTCCACCTCTCGAGGTTCTCGCGCTCTGCGACGAGATCGGAGTGCCCTGTATCAGGACTCTTCAGCAGACTTCCGACACGATCGAAGGGGCTTCGGCTTTTCTCGAGGATGCGCTGGCCGACCGGACTCAACTTCACGGTGTGCTGGTTGACGTTTTTTCCCACGGAACGCTAATCGTTGGAGAACCGGGGATTGGTAAGAGCGAGTGTGCCCTTGAATTGATTTACCGGGGCCATCGTCTGGTTGCTGATGATGTTGTGGTCGTACACCGGACCCACAATCATGGTCTGCGGGGTGGGCCTCACGCCCTCCTTCCGAACTTCCTGGAACTGAGGGGGGTTGGGATCATCGATGTGCAAAAACACTTTGGGATGACCGCCTCGTCACCCTCAGTGGAGGTCTCGCTGGTGATTGAGTTGGTCAAGCTGACCCCGGAGCACTGTGAACAGGAAAAACTGTGGCACCAACGGGTCCGAGAGAATCCCGAGGCGTGGTCCAGTCAGACCACGATTCTCGGTATCGAGGTGCCGAAGTTTGTCATGGCCGTCGCACCCGGTCGGGATTTTGCTCTGATGGTGGAAACCGCCGTCAAGAAATGCCTCCTGGCTCAACGAGGTGTCGATGATGAAGGCGTCTTCCTCGATGCCATCGATCGGATCGCCGCCGGTGAAGGAAACAAGGGGACCTGATGGCGCCGTCCTCGACCATATTTCGTGGCCCGTTTGTGATCACCGGACTTTCCGGTGGGGGAAAGACTGTCCTGAGCCGAAGTCTCGAAGACCTGGGATATAACTGTGTCGACAATATCCCGCTCGATTTGTTGGAAGAGCTCTTTCGGCGGTCCGAGGAAATAGAGAAGCTGGTCGTTGTCTTGGATGTTCGGGCTGCCGGGATGTCTAAAAAGTATCCTGAAATCCACTCCCGTCTGACTCGGCAGCATAACTCGCTTCGTTTGATTTTTGTTGAAGCCACGGTTGCCATTCTGGAACAGCGGTTCTCTGTCGCCCGCCGGCCCCATCCCCTACGAGACCGGGGCCTCGAGCAGGCGATTCTGGAGGAGAAACAACGATTGGCACCGATTCGTCAGCGAGCCGACCTGGTAGTTGATACGACCTCGCTGTCCCCGCATGATCTTCGTCGGCACATCCTGGAATTGGCCGGTGTCGACAAACCTGCGGAGTTGATGAAAATCGAGATTCAGAGTTTCTCCTATCTGCAAGGAGTTCCTTCGACAGCGAGTCTGGTTTTTGACGTTCGGTTTCTTCCGAATCCGTATTTTGAAGAAGCACTGCGGCCCCTCTCAGGAACCGATTCCGAAGTTGCACAGTGGTTGTCGGGACACGGTCAGGTTCTTGAGGCTGTCGACAGGATCGGCAGTCTCGTCAAATATCTTGTGCCGGCCTATGCAAGAGAACTCAAGACCCATTTACTCGTGGCCGTTGGATGTACCGGTGGACGGCACCGTTCGGTGTTCGTCGCGGAACAACTCGCTCGTGGCCTCGAAGGTCGAATACAAACCGTCAATGTTCACCATCGTGACCGAGATAACTGGAGGTACTGATGATTTCAGTCCTGGTTCTGACCCACGGTAATCTGGCCGTCGAACTGATTACCGCTGCACGCGAGATTGATGAAAAACTGGCTGAAGGCACGGCCGCCTTGGCCCTGCCGTGGGACGTGGACTCGGACGAAGCCAGTCGCCAGGTCAAGAAGGCGCTTCGTGAGGTAGATTGCGGGGAAGGCGTCATCGTATTGACCGACATGTTCGGAGGCACGGCAACCAACTTGGCACTTCCATTTATGGATACAAATCGGATCGAGATCATCACTGGGGTGAATCTCCCCATGCTTGTCAAGATTGGTTCGCTTCGTCGTCAGAAATTGGAACCCATGGATTTTGCTCTCCGTCTGTGTGAGGCGGGACAGAAGAGCATTCGGGTGGCCAGCGCGTTTCTTCAACACTGAAACGCATTCCAGCCGCCGAAAAGGGCCATTCTGCTAAAGTGCCGGTTGTAATGAGTGGTGACAGGCTTTCTTGAACGAGGATGAAAATGACCATACGAGAACTTCAGATCATCAACAAGCTCGGGCTTCATGCTCGCGCAGCCGCGAAGGTGGTCCATACCGCCAACGAATTCGAGTCCGAGGTTTTTCTTGGGGCGGACGGCGAAGAGGTTAACGCCAAGTCGATCCTGGGTCTTTTGACTTTGGCGGCCACCCAAGGGACACCGTTGACTCTTCGAGTTGAGGGGCCGGATCATGCTGAAGCAGCAGCCGCAATTGAGGCTTTGTTTCGGAATTGTTTTGGGGAAGGTGAATGAGCCCAGCTCGTCTTGCTGGGCTCGGGGTCAGCCCCGGCATCGCCGTTGGAGAACCGGTGGTGCAAGAGACCCGTCCGATAGTTGTCCTCAGGATTCCCCTTCCGGTGGCGAAGGTTGAGGACGAGGTCAAACGGTTTCACCTGGCCGTTGAGGCGACAATTGCACGAATCATCGAGAACAGGGACCATGCTGCTCGCCAAATGGGTGAGGAGTATGCGACTATTTTCGAGGCCCATCACCTTATAGCTGCCGATAGTTCCCTCCTCGATCCTGTGTGCGACATGATCCGGACCAAAAGAGTGAATGCGGAATGGGCCGTTGACCAGGTAGTTGCCCGGTTGGTCAAAAAATTTGAAGCCCTCCCGGATCAATATCTGGCCGAGCGGAAACTGGATGTGCTCGATGTGAGCTCACAGATTCTCGGGACCTTACACGGCCAGGATCCGTCCAAACTGGAGAATCTGGATGGTCCGGTCATCCTTGTTGCGGATGACCTTCTTCCTTCGACCGCCGTTAAGCTGCCTTTGGACAAGGTCCTCGCCTTCGTATTGGAAATGGGTGGTCCTACGTCGCACACAACAATCATCGCCCGTTCCCTTGGGATTCCGGTCATCGTAGGTGCCCATGGCGCCTGTGAAGCAGGTCATCATTCTCGGCGGATGATTGTCGACGCCTTTGAAGGCAAGATTATTTTTGACCCAGATCCTGCAGAGGAGGCTGAGTATATCTCCAGGCTCAACGAGCACTTGGAGCAGAAGGCTCAGCTCCAAGAGGTTCGGACTCTTCCGACGATCACGCGAGACGGTAGGGAGGTGAGCCTTCTTGCAAACATCGATCTATTGACCGAGGTCGATGAGGCCGTTCATTGGAATGTCGCGGGCGTCGGGCTTTATCGGTCTGAGTTCTTGTACATGCAACGTAGCCCCGCGTTGCCGGATGAAGATGATCATGCGGAAGTCTACCGAAACCTTGTCAGTTCAATGGGTGGTCGACCGGTCACGATTCGAACATTTGATCTTGGGGGCAAGAAGCTTGCCCGTGAGGTGACCGGCTCGGATGAAGCAAACCCGGTTCTGGGTCTTCGTGGTATCCGGCTGTGTTTTTCGAAACCCGATTTCTTTGCAACCCAACTTCGAGGTCTTCTCAGGGCTGCTGGAGAATTTCCGCCGGGGCGGATCAGAATCATGTTCCCGCTCATTAGTTGCATCGAGGAGTTCAAGTTGGCCAAATTGTTGGTTCGCCGGCTCACTGACGATCTTCGAAACGAGGGGTACAAGGTTCAAGAACATATTCCCCTCGGCGCGATGGTTGAGGTTCCCGCTGCAGCCGTCATGGCCGAGGAAATGGCGTGTGAAGCGGATTTTCTATCGATTGGCACCAACGACTTGATTCAATACTCATTGGCGGTTGATCGTGCAAACGAACTGGTGGCTGATTTATATCGGCCCACGAGTCCAGCTGTCCTACGGCTAATAGCCAAAGTGATCAAGGCCGGTGCAGACCGTGGAATTGACGTGGCCATGTGTGGTGAAATGGCCTCTGATCCCCTAATGGTTCCGCTCCTTTTGGGTCTTGGGCTGAAGAGGTTCAGTATGAATCCCCTGGCAGTTCCGAAGATTCGGAGCCTCATTCGCCAACTGTCCGCTAAAGAGACGTCGTCAATGGCCAAAAAGGCCCTTAAACTCACTACCGCTCGTGAGGTCGAGGAGTTCCTACTGGAAAAACTGGCCCTATCATTGGCAAAGATCAAGATCCGAGTGTGACCAGGAGGAGCAATGGGAAAAAGACCGGCACGATTTGTCCACAAACCCTGGGGCCATGAAGAGATCTTCGCGGAAACCGACCACTATGCCGGGAAGCTGTTGGTCGTGAAGGCGGGTGAGAGCCTCAGTCTTCAGTATCATGAACAAAAGGAAGAAACCCTGCGGGTTCTCGAAGGAAGAATCGTTTTCGAGAT
>JAOZPW010000280.1 GCA_029932545.1 Thermoanaerobaculales bacterium
CCACCAGGGGCTGAACGAAGTTGATGGCCAACTCGGCCTCGTCGCCATGATTTGTGGTCACCCGGGCCATCTGTCCGGTTTGAATGGCGCCGATGTCCTTCTGATAGACCCTGAGGTCGATCCAGACATCCGAGAGATCGGCAACCGTGAATGCTGGCGTTTCGGCAGAGATTGTCTCGCCGACCGTGATATGACGGTCGATGATCTGGCCGTCAAACGGCGCCCTGATCCGGTATTTCGTGTAGTTGTCGTCAGGCGCGTCGGCAATTCCTCGAACATCTGAATCGCTGAAGCCGAGAGCAAGCAGTTTTTGCTGGGAAGAGCGCATTTCGATGTTGGCTTCGGCCAGACCGTTGCTTGCATCGAGGAAGTCCTGCTCGGAGGAGACCATCTTGAGGCGCAGGCGTTCCTCCCGAGCGAAGGTGGCCTGGGCCAGTTTTTTCCTCTCGGCCGCTGCGAGGAAGGAAGCCTTGGCGTCGGCCAATCCCCTGCTTTCAAGAACTGCGAGAACCTGCCCTGACCGTACCCTGTCGCCAAGGCTGACCAGGACTTCCCGTGCCACTCCGGACACACGTGGTCCCACGTGCGCCATCTTGTCTCCGTTGACCCGGACCTCTCCCGGCAACTCGGTCGTCACCTCGAGTTGCCCCGGGCCGGCCTCCGCGATGACCAGACCCAGGCGCTCGAGGGCAGTGGCGTCAAGGCGAATGATCTGATCCTCGTCGTGTGCCTCATGTTCCCCGCCTTCTTCGCCGTGCCCGGTCTCTTCGGAGTGTTGATCGGTGTGTGCTTCGGGCGCGGATCCACCACCGCAGCCCCAGGCGCCGAACAGAACGAATGTCAGGGCCAAGAGTGTCGTAATGCTGATTTGAATGTATTTCATGAGTCTTCTCCTTGGGATCCTGCTGTCTGGGCGGTGGTGGGATCATGCCCAATACCAATCAAACGCTCAATTTCGGTTCGGGTCAGGGCGTACTCCTCACGGCTATCCAGGAGCAGCGAGCGGCTTTCGAACAGTGCGCGCTGCGCGTCAAGAACATCGAGAAAGGAGAATTTTCCCTCCGTGTAGCCCAATTCGGTGGCCGCGAAAGCGGCCTTAGCGGCCGGTACGACGTCGTGTTCCATGGTTTCGTTTTCCAACTCTGCCGCGCTGAGGCGCTGGAGTCCGGCCGCCAGCTCCGTCTCCAGAGAGATCTTGCCGGCCTCGGCGTCCCGTCGTGTGCGTTCGAGATCGAACGCGGCGGCATTTCGAGCTCCCTGGTTTCGATCAAAAATCGGAACGGGGAGAGAGATTCCCGCGACCCACGCGGAGTGTCCGGTCTCCTCGAACCACCGGGGTCCGAGGCTGACGGTCAGGTTGGGAATCCGAAACGACTGTTCAACCTCGAGAATGTTCTCGCTGCGCTCAATCAGTTCGTCGAGGCGACCCATCTCGGGCGTCTGCAATAAGAGGGGTCTCAGTTGTTCGAGAGGGGGAGGCGGCGTCGGTTTGGGCAACTCTCCGATGGCACGATCAAAAACAGCCGTCGTCGATCCCCATGTGGCCGCAAGACGGGTTCGGGCCGCCTGGAGGTCTCGGCCGGCACGGGCATATCGAACCCGTGCCTGCGCGACCTCAATGCCGGCTCGTGTGGCTTCCACAGGTGAGACCTTGCCGGCATCGACCCGTGCTTGAACGGTGCGTGCAAACCGATCTGCCAGAGCCAACAGTTCTTCGGCCAGTGCCTCTCGCTCTTGGGCCGTTACGACACGGTAGTAGGCCGAGGTCGTACGTGTCATCAGGTCCAGCCGAGCGGCCTCGAGGTTTCGCCCAGCAAGCCTCTGTTCGGACTCGGCAACTGCGCGGCGGCGTTTTCGTTTTCCGCCCAGCACAAACTCCTGGCTGATGACGGCGGTCGTCTCGGCGGCGTTGAAGCCGTCAAGCGCGCCGTTCCCTCCGAAGTTCTCGCTTTCCAGAGAGAACCCGGGATTGGGGAGCAGTCCGGCCTGTTCAACCCGACCTTCGGCGGCGGACAGGCCGTACGTGGCGGCCAGAAGGGTGGGATTGCGTTGGATCGCGGCCGCAATGGCCTGATCAAGGGTCAGGTCACCCATCCCGGCGACCGAGAGGGCGGACATTTCATGGCCCTCGGCCGCAACAAGCGAAAAGGGCACGAGCGACAGGGCAGTGATCAAAAATGTGAAAAAAAGAGTACGCATTGAAGTCTCCTCAAAATCATCGATAGGTCGTGGAGGGGCGCCATGCCCCGACTTCTTCGACTGAAATTTTGAGGAGGTCTAGGTTTGCAGGATGACAGAGGATAGGAGAGCGAGGGTCAGAGAGGGGGGACTCAATTCGATGGAAGGTATCGACGTCGCAGCACGGCAGAGGCAGAGCGATCCGCAGGCCGGGTTTTCGAGAGCGGCCTGCGCCGGGGCGTCGAGATGAACGGACCGCGATGAAATTGGAGGCATTGCAAGAATCACGTCGACGCAATCGCCGCATCCGTGATTCGGTGAGTTCGCCTCGAGACCAAGCGCCGAGTCCGGGGTCCCCAGGGAGAGGCAACACTCGTCCATCAGGCTCTCAATCCCGGCGTGACCATCCGAACCGACACAGATCACGGCGGCGCCGAGACCACCACCGGCGGTGAGGGTCACAAACACACACAGTGCCGCAATCAGTCGATATCGAAGTCTCGTCTTCATCATTCTCCAATGCCTTTGTCACTTGGCAACGTCAACTCATTTGAGCAAACGTTGAAACTCATCATATCATTCCCTACAGCCTCCTGGAAAACGGCGCCAGGTCAGACAAAGGTGACAAAGGCGTGGTGGGATTGAGTTGAGAGGGGGTGGGCCAAGCCACGGCGAGACAGCGACACCGCACGGCTACGGATGTTGCCGATCTGGTCTCCGATTTTCATGTATTCCCGTGGCTGTTTATGAACCGTTCGGCAATATTCTATCACCGGCGATCAGCGTCGATTGCAGACTGATGGGGGAGTCGACCGGGCCCTGCTAATTCCAGGCCGAGCTGTCGCCGGATTCGAAACCGTCGGTAAAGATCGATTCGAGTCCACTGCAGGCTCCTTGCTGCCGGAAAGGGCTCTCCTTCAATTCTCGGTCAAAGGTCGTTTTGTCTCCTTGACCTTGTCCGACGGTCACCTGCCCGCTATCATCACCGATCGAGAAGGGAGTTTTCTATGCTGATTGCAGTTCCATCTGACAACGCCGAAGGCCTTGATGCAGCCATCTCCGAGCACTTCGGACACTGTGCCGCTTTCACCATCATCGACATCGTTGACGACACCATTGGCGAGGTGACTATCCTCGAGAACGCCCCTCATGAGCAAGACGGGTGCATGGGGCCCGTCAACTTCCTCAAACAGCATGGGGTCGGAATCCTCCTGGCTGGCGGAATGGGCATGCGGCCCCTCGCCGGCTTCCAACAGGTCGGAATTGACGTTCACTTCAAAGGAGACGCCAACTCGGTCCGAGAAGGTGTCGAGCTGTTCCTCTCGGGTGGCTGTCGCGCGTTTGACGATGCACAGACCTGCGGCGGCGGAGGGGGTGGATGCGGAGACCAGGATCATCAACATAACGGGCATGAAATTGTAGCGATCGATGGGCCCGCCGATGTTCGAGAAGGTCGTCTCGTCACCCTTGAGTTCGAGCTCAAAGACAGCGACGGAGAGCTTCTGGACAGTTCGGCAGCGAGCGGCCCGATACGCTTCATCTTTGGGGCCGGGCAAACGCTGCCGGCGCTTGAACAAGCCGTAGCAGGATTGGAACCTGGGGCGAATGTAGTCAAGGAGATTCCGGCCACCGAGGGTTTCGGTGAGCGCGAGGAGTCCCGGGTCATCGAGGCGCCTCGCGCCCAACTTCCACCCGACGTCTCCATCGGTGCGATGGTCACTGCAGAGGATGGTCAGGGGCGGCAATTCTCACTGACGGTCATCCAGCTTGACGAGAACATCGTTCGTCTCGACGGCAACCACCCGTTCGCAGGCAAAGACCTGGTCTTTGACCTCACCGTGAGCATGGTGGAAGGCATCAAGACTGAGGCGGCCCCGGTAGAAGGCTAACCGCCGTAGACCACTACTCGATTGCGTCCTTGGAGCTTCGCCTGGTAGAGGGCGGTATCCCCGTGTTTGAGGATTGCTTCCTCGTCTTCGCCGCCGTAGCTGCACGCCAGGTCACTGCGCCGGCTGTGCTCTGAGAGGATCCTGGCGATCGCTACCAGCGAATTGTCCCCGGTGCAAGGCCGTCGCTTGTGGCATGGGTGCTGATGCAAACGTCATCTTGTCGAGCGGCTACAACGAGGATCAGGCGCCAAGACCCTCGCGGGAAAGGGCCTCAGTGGTTTCATCCAGAAACCATACCGCATTGACGAGTTGCGGATGACCTTACAAAGAGCTCTCGAAACGAAAAAGCAGCAGATTGAGGACTGACACTGACGGCTTTTTCGGTCTTGAGTCTCATCTCCGGTTTGCCCCCGGACCGCAGGTGTCGTGGATGACCTGGCGATACACTACAGAGTAATAGCGGTAACGGGCCGACATGTGGGAGCCAACGGAAGCCAATACGACCACCGCAAGAAGAATCGACAGTCGATAATCCCAGGCCAGAGGCACGGCGCACAACAAGAGCAATTTGGTGAGAGTCATGAGTCCGCGGCCCTGGTGAAACCATAACAGTTTAGGTCCGGCTTCGACTGCGGCCAAGGCCAGCCCGGTTCCGATGGTCAACCAGAGGTTCACATGCAGGCGCTCGGGGGTGACGTCGAAGGCATGTCCTCCCAACAAGACCCCCATGGCGCCGATATGGGCGGTCCTCAACGCGATGTTCATGGCTCGAATCACTTCACAACTCCGGTTTTTCGGTGTGCTCGGCGGGCACAAAACCCGGCCGGTCCTTCAGAGCCTACCAACTCCAGATCCGGGTCAACCCTGTCCGACATAGTACTCCGGTTTGGCCGGCCGATAGTTCGCATGGAAAAGG
>JAOZPW010000044.1:0-3800 GCA_029932545.1 Thermoanaerobaculales bacterium
GATGATGCGGTCAAGGAGATCATCTCCCGACATACCCGGGAAAGCGGAGTGCGCCAATTGGAGCGGGAGATCGGGCGCTTGGCCCGCAAAGTCGCCCGAAAGATTGCCGGCGAACAGGTCCTGCTGGTAGACGTCGATCAGGACCAGGTTCAGGAATTACTGGGGCGACCCAAGGTTCACCCGGAACACGCGGCCGAGGACGACCAGGTCGGTGTTGTCACCGGCATGTTCTACACACCGGTGGGTGGCGACATCATGTTCGTCGAGGCCTCCCCGATGCCGGGCAAGGGTGAACTCGTGCTGACGGGACAGCTCGGTGACGTCATGAAGGAGTCCGCCCGTGCCGCCTGGACCTACGCCAAGGCTCACGCCGAGGAGTTGGGGATCAGCTCCGAATCCTTCAAGCAGGACGTGCATATTCATGTGCCCGCCGGCGCCATTCCCAAGGACGGACCGTCGGCCGGCGTCACAATGGCAACGGCCCTGGTTTCAGCCCTGGCGGGACGGCCCGCACGGAACGATGTTGCCATGACCGGCGAGATTACCCTGGCCGGACGGATACTGCCGATCGGCGGTGTCAAGGAGAAAATTCTCGGTGCGGTCCGGGCCGGCATCTCAATAATCATCCTGCCTGCATCGAACGAAGCCGACCTGGAAGACCTCCCCGAGACCATTAGCTCTAAATTGAAGATCCATCTGGTCGAACATCTGGGAGAGGCGTTGGAGCACTCATTGAGGGACGCAAAACTTGTTGATGGTAGGTTGAAGTTCGAGTGAGACCGGTATTTGTGAGGGGGAGAGGCAAAGAGTAATTAGTAATTTTGAATTCTCAATTCTTAATTATTCGGACCCTTGTCCGCGAATGCTACTTTGTAGTTTTCAATGTGTCGTTGATTCTGTGCTGTGGAGGGGCGCCTCCTGCTTGTCGAATCAAGAATTGAGAATTGAGAATTTTTTCATCCTTCCGCCTTCATCCTTCCGCCTTCATCTCCTCCACCTCTATCACCTCGAGTTCCCCCATTGTCGGAGGATGTTCTCGAGGATCGACGACCAGGGCCGGCCGATGGTCCACCTCTAGACGGTAGTTGTGGTCATCGGCAGTCCGAACCGGCTCACCCAGGGGATCGAAAACGTAGTTTCCGGCCCCTGAAAATTCCTCACCGGAGAACACCGAACCCGCCACGCAGCACCCGGCCACCCAGACGGCGTTCTCGATCGCCCGGGCTCGAAGCAGGGTCTGCCAGACATGGTCACGTCGCCACGGCCACCAGCCCGGAACAACCAGGAGATCACATCGTGCTTCCAAAGCCAGGGCCCGTGCCTGCTCCGGATAGCGAAGGTCATTGCACACCAGAAAGCCGATCCTGAACCCCTTCCAGTCAAGGGCGACATACCGGCCTCCCGGCGACCAAAACTCGCCTTCTCGATTGGGGTGAAAGAGATGGATCTTGTCGTAGGAGGCAACCTGTTCACCAGCGAGCCACACCGTCAGTCGGTTTCGCCCCCCTTCGGAGATCGTACCGAAAACGCAGAGAACCTCCGGAAAAGACCGGGAGGCCGTGGCGAATACCTCTCGAGCCTGGGCGGCATCGACCTGACGGCGATAGCCCGTCAGGCACAGCTCGGGAAGGACTGCAATCGCCGCACCGTCCATGGCCGCCCGGCATACCTCCTCCTTGACCCGTTTGAGATTGGTTTCAACATCGAGACACACCCATCGAGAGAGAAAAATCCTCATGGATCCATTATCCACGAACCCGGCGCCTTCGGGTTCGTGGATAATGGAACCATGAAGTTCAACTCCATCGTCGTTCTCGTGTTCGGCCTCGTGATGGCCGTAACTACTCCCGCGCCCACCGCAGAACCTCCCGATGCACGTCAGAAGCTCGAAGAGCTTGGCTCGGCAATACAAGGTACGGCAGCATCGACCCGGCGGCGGATCCTCGAGGACTTTCGAAAAAATCTCGACGGAGCGGTCGTCAGATTCACCGGCTCCGTCTGGACCCTCAGTTCCGTTGACCTCGACACAGGCCAGGTCGATGGACCAGACACCAGACCTGCCCTCTTCTCATGGGAGTACCAGGGCATCATAGTCAGAGACGATCAGTCATCTGACGCATATTCCCAGCAGGCTATCAGCCGCCTCGGCGGAGCCAAACAAGCCACCTTGATTATCATCAGGTCCGGAAAATACCAACTCTACGCCCTGACGGCAGCGCCGAAGATCATCGACGGCCTGCGAAAAGGCGCTTCGATAACCCTCGAGGCACAGATCACCGGCCTCCGGGAGGATTCGCTCATCGGGTTCGTGACGACCGTTCTGGACGCCGAAGTGGATGCTAAATGCCCCAATGGCCATCAACTTCCGGCAGGTCACGATTTCAAGTTCTGTCCCTACTGTGGTGAATCACTGAAGTAAAACAACGGGCCGGCTATGCCGGCCCGTCAATTCAATGTTGCCCCTGTCTTGCTGACAGCTGAGAGCTGATAGCTGATAGCTTCTAGAATGGCGGATAGAAGGTCTCGAAGATCTCTTCTGTCGTCGGAGGGACGTTGTCACCCAGGGTCAGTTCTCTCAACTCGAGGATACGGTCAGTCAGGGAGGGTTGCTGGGTATTGTAGAGCACACCCTGCGTGATGACGCCCTCCTCCCTGGTGTAGTAGATCGCCGCACGACGCGATGTGACATCGTGACCTTCAGGCACATTCTGGAGCTTCTCCTTCATCACCTTGAACTGGTCGTCACCTCTGAAGGTGACACAAGGCGACATGACATTGAGGAACGAGAAACCGTGGTGAGCGATCGCTTCGGTCATCAACGGCACCAATGCCTTCATGTCACCGGCAAAACCTCGGCCGACCCACGTGGCTCCAGTCGAAATCGCCAGCTCACAAGGATCCAGCGTCGCTTCAGGGTTACCGTAGAAGGTCGACTTGGTCTTGTCCCCGGTCGGCGTCGTCGGCGCCACCTGTCCCTTGGTCAGACCGTAGATCTCGTTGTGCATCAGGATGTAGGTGATATCCAGATTACGGCGGCACGAATGGATGAAGTGGTTGCCACCGATCGCCATGCCGTCCCCGTCACCACCAACAGTGATGACCGTCAGCTCCGGGCGTGCGGACTTGATGCCGGTGGCCATGGTCAAGGCCCGCCCATGAACGGAATTGAATCCGTAGGTATCGACATAGCCCGGCAACCGTGACGAACAGCCGATGCCGGACATGACCACGGTGTTCCACGGCTCGATCTGGAGTTTGGCCAGGGATCGATAGAGGGCGTTGAGCACCCCGTAGTCACCGCATCCTGGGCACCAGACCGGTTTGAGATCGGTCTTGTAATCACCGGGTTTCAACTGAATCATCTCAACGGCGCTCATACCAACACCTCCCGACGAACAGCACTCAGCTCGAGCACCTTCTGAATCTTCTCTTCAACCTCCGCCACGGTCAGGTTCTTCCCGCCGGAACGTTTGAAAACAAAGGTATCTGACGGGAGATCCAGGAAGGTCTTCAAGTACTTGTAAAACTGGGCGGAGTAACTGATCTCGACGACAACGACGTTCTTGACCGTCTTGAGGTACTCCTCGAACTCGCGACGCGGGAAGGGATAGAGGACCTGGGGTACAAAGGCCGAAACCTTCTGCCCTTTGGCCTCCGCACGCATGACCGCCTCCTTGACGGGACCCTTGGAGGAGCCCCAACACAGGATGCCGACATCGGCCTTCTCCGCACCGTATTTTCGAACGTAACTGTACTTGCTTCGAACGTCGCGCAGCTTGCGATACCGCTTCTCGTTCATT
>JAOZPW010000044.1:3900-15330 GCA_029932545.1 Thermoanaerobaculales bacterium
GACAGAACGATGACCGGCATCTGCGACTCTTCGGCTATGTTGAATGCGGCCACTGTTGCGTGGAAACAGTCTTCGACATCCGCCGGCGCCAATACGACGCGAGGCGCGTCTCCGTGGGATCCCCAAAGTGCCTGAAACAGGTCCGACTGCTCCGACTTGGTTGGCAAGCCGGTCGAAGGACCGCCCCGCTGCACGTCGATGATCACCACCGGAATCTCGGCCATCGAGGCAAGACCCAGCATCTCAGTCATCAACGCAAGGCCGGGACCCGACGTTGCGGTCATCGATTTCACTCCGGCGAACGAACCGCCGATGATCGCTCCCATCGCGGCCAACTCGTCTTCGGTCTGGATGATCGATCCACCGACCTTGGGCATCCACTCCGACAGGAAGTGCAAGACCTCAGATGACGGCGTGATCGGGTAGCCGGCAAAAAAGCGGCAGCCCGCGTGCAGGGCACCGACCGCGGACGCATCGTTCCCCGACATCAGCAGGCGCGCCTCACCCGGCTCGTACTCCAGGAACCGGTCAGTAACGCGGTCCTTGATGCCCGCTCCCCACTCGATACCGGCCTTGTAGCCCTTGATATTGGCCTCGAGGACCGCAGCCTTCTTCTTGGAGAACTTGTAGACAATGGCCTTCTCGATAAGGGCTTGGGGCACACCGAATGCCTCACTGAGAATACCTAACGTGACGATATTTTTCGCCAGCGTCGTCCCGGCAGCCTCTTTGGCCAACGCAATGAAGGGCACCGGAATCCAGCGTGCTTCATCACTGAGGCTCAGGCCTAGGTCTTCGAGAGGCGTCGTGTCGGACTCTTCATAGAGGATCACGGCATCCTGGGCTACAACCAACTCGCCCTTGAACCTCAGGAAGTCTTGCCAGTTGAAGACGACAACGACCTCAACCTCGTCACCCTGTGTGTAAATGGGCTGATTACTCAACCGTACTGTACAAGACGACTCACCGCCACGAATCTGAGGACCATAGGCCTCAACCCTCATGACATCGAGACCGTCCTTGGCCCCTGCTTGAGCCATCATTTCTCCCATGGTAACGACACCGTCACCACCGGAACCAAACATTGCCAAAACCAGATCGCCCGTTGGCATAATGGAGAACCTCCCTTGACGAGCCTCAGCTCGCTGACAGCGGATTGTGAACCCGAATAGCGAATTTGTCCAGAACTGAATCAATATTCATTGTGAGACTTATTTTCCATTTTCTTCACCGCGACCACTCGGAAATCGCGAGGACCGTTCAGCAACTCATCCAAACGGGTTTCCAATCGGTCGATGCGGCGGTCTACCGCCGAACCCACGCCTGGACTATCACCCGATCTCAGGCACTGTTCTTCATTGACTGGGTGCAGGTACTCGAGATCTCGGACAGTCAACCCGGAAACCTTGAGGAACAGACTCAGTGTTTCGGGCAGCAACGGCCTTACATGGGTCGGATCCTGCCAGAACAAAGATGCCCCGATCCGGAGATTGTGTGGATTTGGGCACTCCGCCAGCAGAATGCCTCCCGGACGAAGGACACGCCGGCACTGATCCAGGACCTCGGACAGCAGGGCGCCCGAAAAATGCTCGAAGAGGTGAAAGGCTGTGACAGCGCCGACCGACGCTTCATCGAGAGCACGAAGGGCGTCGAGAACATCGGTTTGGTCCACTTCGAGACCCCGCCGAAGGGCGCCTTGAACCTGAGCAACGTCAACTTCGACGCCCCGGGCTTCGATCCCGGCCTCTCTCAACAGCAGTAGGAGTTCCCCCCTGCCGCATCCCAGGTCCAGAACCGGCGCATGGCCTTCAACAAGAGGAATCACGCTTTCCATTCGATGGGAAATCTCGGCCTCGGAACCCCGAAAGGCTTCGACCAGAAGGGGCTGAATTTTTGCAAGAGCCTGAGCCATTGACCGTGCTTGCGGTCCCGAATCAATGGTGGGCAGGGGCTCGGAGGCAAGAATCCGCTCGACCAGCGAGGCCGTCTCCTCCAACTCGAACGTCAGGCGCTCGAACAACGCGTTCCACCGCCCTTCAGATGCGGGTAACACACCGTCTCGGATCCTCGAAACCTCGTCGACAGCCTCACCCAACCCAGACTCGACCTGGTCTACCCGCTGATCCATAGCGGTCAACCGAACGGAGTTGATCGACTCCAGAAGATCCTGGATCGTTCTCAGGGTCGACTCAGCCAGATCCTGGCGCCCGGACACAAGACCGATGGCATCTCCCATGGAGTCAAGACGTCCTTCGATGCCGTCGAGCCGCCACTCGATACGATCCGACCGTTCCTGGTTCTCTCGGCTCTCTCGTGCCAGACGCCACGGCGCCACTGCGGCAAGGGCCCCCCTCACACTCTGACGAGAGCCCTTTGCGTTACGCTCTGCGCTGCGCCTCTCCCGGCCGCTGCCGGACATGACAGCTACTCGGAAACCGGTTCTTCGGCCTCGACCTCCTCGGTCGGGGCTGCTTCGGCCGGGGCTGTCTCGGCTTGCTCAACAGCTCCCTCTTCGGCCTCCTCCACCTGACCTCCCGGCCTGATGACGTGAACAGGAATTGTCACGCTGATATCTCGGTGAACTTTGACGATGGCCTCGTAGTTGCCAAGCTCCTTGATAACCTCGTCGAGATGCACTCGGCGCTTGTCAATATCAAAGCCCTTTTCGGCCAACTCTCGGCCGATGTCTGCCGTTGTCACCGAACCGAAGAGCACATTCTTCTCTCCTGCGCGACGCTCAAAGAGCAATTCAGTGCCCTTCATCGAAAGCTGGACCGCCTCGGCCGCCGTGCGTCGATTGAGGTCCATTTCCTGCCATCGATTCTGCTGCTGATCGAACAACCGGCGGTTTCCCGGGGTGTCGAGAAATGCCAGTCCTTGCGGCAACAGGTAGTTTCGTGCATACCCGGGCTTGACTTCGACGCAAGCGCCTCGCTCTCCCAGGTGCTCTACATGGTCATTCAAAATTACTTTCATTCCATTCCTCCGTCTTCGTTTAGCTGGGTTCTCAATGGGCGAAAGGCATCCACAAGACCCAAAAGGGCGACAACCGCCGGCAGCGGCATCTGGAGAGCCAGGATCGCCACACCCCAGCGTACGAGCCAACCACGCCCAATCCAGCGTGCAAGATGGGCTCGAATAATAGCCAACCCGTGTACGAAATACAATGCCAAAACAGGTAACAATAAATTAAGGGCCACCCACCGGGATGTTCCGTGCAACACTACCGCCCCCATGCCAGTCAACGTAAAGGCCAATGGCAGCCACTCATCCGACCGATAGTTCTCGAACGTACCGACCGGTACGTCGAGTCCCAATAGTGGTAAACGCGGCCGAATCCAGAAGAGAATTGCCACAAGATAGAAGACCAACATGCTCGGCAAGGTCCAGGCGACGAACCACTGTGCCTGATCCATCGCCCTTTGCACTTCGCCTCTGCTCAAACCCATTGAGGTGTAGAGCTCACCGGCATCCTCAGTCGCCGATCGGGTCCATTGGGCAATGATGTCAACAGGTCCCTGGGGCAACGTCGCCACCACGGCAGCCATCACCAACACCAGAGCAAAGACCATTACCGTGACTGCGGCCCAGCGGCCTTCTGACCATCCCGTCCGGCACCAACCGATGACACTGACCGTCGGCAGAACGGCGACCAGGAGATAAGCCAGAAGCGCGGCGAGCGCTACGACACCCCCACCAGCTGAAGCCAACGCGGCCAAAATAACAACGATCGGCCCCCAGACCAGAACCGATTGACCTCGCTCCGCCTCAAACCTGAGAATAGGAATGACCGCCAGAGGAGCGACGATCAGAGCAATTGGCCCCAACAAAACAAAACTCCCCGCAAGGAACAACGACAGCAGACCCGACACAACCGGCCCCAGCGAGGGTGGTCGGACGGGCTTTTGGGTCTCGGACCCCGATTCAACGTGTGGATCGTTCATCAACTGATTCCGGCGCGACCGGCCGGCCGGCATCTCCCGCTGCCAGAGCAACCAAGGGAACCAACGGCCGAGCTGCTACCAAAAACCCCGCGTCTGGGCCCCTTCGGGCAAGCCAGACGCGGGACTCGATAGTGGAGCGTGTGCCTCAGCGACCCGTGTAGGGCAGCAGAGCCATGTGACGGGCGCGTTTGATCGCCCGTGTCAGCTTGCGCTGGAAGGCCGGCCGAGTCCCCGTGACTCGGCGGGGCAGGATCTTCCCGTTGGTCGGGGTGTATTCCCTCAGGAGATCAATATCCTTGTAGTCGATGTAGTTGATTTTCTCTACCGTGAAACGGCAGACCCTGACGCGACGACGAAAACGTTTTCTTCCCTGACGCATGATCCCCTCCTCAGCTCTCGGTCTCGGCGTCTTGAACGGCCTGTTCGGCCCTTTCGGCCTTTTCGGCCTTTTCGGCCAGTTCGGCCTGCTCAATTTTCGCCTCGGCCTTGGCTGCCTTCTTGGCGGCCTTTACCTGCAACTTGGCGTCAATCTTCCGTTTTCGCCTGAGCTCACGATCCAGGTTGAGGATCAAAGATCGCAACACTGCATCACTGGTCCGGAGCTCAAAGTTGAGGTCGGTCATGACTTCACCACCGGACTCAAACTTCCAGAAGTGATACACACCGTAGTTCTTTTTGTTAATGGGATACGCCAACTGACGTCGTCCCCGCGCGTCTTTTTCCACCACCGAACCGTCGGCATCGGTGATGATCTTTTCCAGACGTTCGAGGGCTGAAGTCTCAGCCTCGGGCGGGAGTTCGGGATCAATGACGATCCCCAGCTCATACAGTGCCATTGTGCCTCCTCATGGCCTTGTGGCTCCGGACTCTCTCCGGAGCAAGGAGTGTTGTCTCCCGGATAACCGGGGAACAGGCATTGTAGCCAAAAATGCTTGAAATGCAAGGACCCGAGTACAATGCTGAATCCGACAGGTTTTCAACCAGCCGGAATGGGAGGCTCTATGACCACAATCGTCCCCCCCCTTGGAGCGTACAGGGTATTGACGGCGTTTGGATTTCGGAGGGTCGTGAATTGCCATTTGAGGCGAATTCGAGGCACCGTACTCCCTGTACGGGTCGAGGATGCAACGAAAAAGGGCCTTCACGACACCCGAAAGGCACCGGTGATTTAATGCCCCGCACACTCCAGACAATGCGGGATGCTCTGGACTCCCAGGAGTGGGACCGCATCGAAGAACTCTGGCTTGAGGCACTTGATCAACAGCCCATCCCGACCCTCGAACTCCTCGAAGTCCGTCGCATGATGTGGAAGGCCGGCAGAAAAACCCAGGCCATGACTCTGTTGGAGCTATTGGTCGAGACGTTGGAGGCCACGGACGATGCCCGTGGCACCCTCACCGCCCTTCGAGAACTGATCCGACTCGCCAACAGCACCGATCCCAAAAAGGTGGAGCGGCTGCTGAAGGCCTTCACCACCGTCCGCCAACAAAGTCCATCCCTGGATGCCGTTATCAGACATTACGACCCGACACAATCAAGACACCCACTGGAGGAACTGAAAACAATGGAAACCTGGCTCAATCACGATGTGGGAACGGTCGTCGAGGTCCAAGGTCAGGGCGTAGGCCGAGTGACCGAAATTAACCTCAAACTGGGAAACCTCAAGGTCGATATCGGAGGACAGCGGCCGGTGTCGATTCCCTTCGGAGCGGTCACCCGCTACGTCAGAGTCCTCACTGAAGGCTCCTTCCTCCGACTCAAGGTCGAAGACCCCGAAAGCTTGACGGCCTCAGTCAAGAACAACCCCGGCGAAAGCCTGGTTCACATCCTCGAGGGGATGGATGGCCCCGTCGAGGTCGCATCAATCAAGAGTGCCCTGGACGGCGTGTTGCCAACGTCCGGTTGGACCTCGTGGTGGACCAAGGCCCGAAAAAACCCCAGGGTCCTCTCCTCCGGAACCGGCTCGAGACTCCGCTATCACGTCACAGATTCCGCCGAAGATGCAGCTGAGTCATTGCTGGCGGACCTCAAATCAGCCGGCCCGAGAGAACGTCTGAAAGCAGCTCGAAACCTGGGGCAACGCGGCCAGGCCGATGCGACACGGGCCGCAGAGTTGCTGATCGAAGGCTTCGATCAACTGATCGCCGACGATCCGGGGCTGGCCTGGGAGACCGCCGATCTCCTGGCGACTCTCCCAGGCGGCGCCGAGACGGCCACCCTCTATCTGTCAGAACTGGCGGAATCCGGCCTCCCCCTGCAGGTGCTCTCGGGCATCCGAGAGCGAGCCTGCCGACAGAGCGCCCTGGAACAATTTCGCGTATCACGAACCGACGAGTGGCCGGAGATTTGGGCCGAGTGGTTACTCCACGAGAAAACCTCGTCGATGCTGGACCACATCGCCCGAGAATTGGACCAGAGCGGAGTATCGGAAGCCTTGGATACCGCGCTTGAAACAATATTCCGCAATCACCTCAAACATCCGGCGCAGTTCGTATGGGCTTCCGAGGCCGTAACCAATACCGATGCACCCGAAGTTCTCAGGCGCCGGCTGAGACCCTCCCTGCTGGAAAAGATTCCGGACATAGTGTCCCGGAGGGAATTCTCCGATTTCCGGAGCCGAGGCAAGGGCCTGCTTGAAGGAGGCAAGGCTGCAATCCGGCTGATTCTCGAACAGGCCTCACCGCAGCAAGCCACCCGTTTCGCCCAGAGGCTCGGCCGAATCGACAGCATCGACCCCAGTCAAATCCGGCTGATCGAACAGGCAGCCCAGCAAGCCAAGGGCGCCTTAACCACTGACGAAGAAGTCATCCTGTTCGTTGCAACCGGCGCCGCGATCAAGGCCAAACGCGCCGAACTGAAGACTCTCTTGGAACATGAGATCCCAAAGACTCTCAAGGGCATCAATGCCGCTGCGGCCGAAGGTGACCTGAGAGAGAATTTTGAATATCACATGCTGAGGGACCGCCAGGAGCTTCAGTCGGCCAAGGCCGCCAAGCTCCAGGAAGACCTGGGGCGAGTTCGGGCATTGGAGCCGGGAGCGGCGGACGTATCGAAGGTCAACATCGGTACAGTCGTCCACTTCGACCCGGTTTCCGGAGAATCCATCGAGCCTCTGACAGTTCTCGGCGCATGGGATGCAAATGTGGAAAACAGGATCTTCGCGAACGGCACGGACCTCGCCAAGGCCCTCCTGGGACACAATATCGGAGATACGGTCACCATCGAAGGGGCCAAGACCCGGATCGCCAAGATCGAAGCCTGGCAGGGGTGAAGAAGCTGTCAGCTGTCAGCTGTCGGCTTTGAGCAGTTCCAGTTCCTCGGCATCGGGAGCGAAGAGCACGCAACCGACCGTACCCGGGCCGGCATGGGCGCCGACGATCGGACCAATCTCGCCCTCGAACAGTTCCTCTATGGTGAAAGTGTTCGAAACCAACTCGGTCAGGCGGGCACCCCACTTCGGCGCGGAGGCGTGGGCCACGACGCCGAAAACCGGCGCGTCCGTGCTGATCTGTTCCTTCAGCAACTCAATCAGCTTGGGTTGCGCTCGGCGCCCTCCCCGAGCCTTGTCGACCGCCTGAACCTCGCCGCCTTCCATCGCCAGAATTGGCTTGATACCCAGAAGTGTCCCAATAAAAGCGCGAGCGCCACCAACTCTGCCGCCCTTTTTCAAGTACTCCAGAGTGTCAACCAAAAAGAGAAATCGGAAGCGGCCCGATATGCTCTCGAGCCTGTCGCCGATCTCATCCACACCGAGTCCCTTCCGCGCCATCCGGTTTGCAAACCGAACCAGCATTCCGAGGCCGACCGAGTTGACGCGGGTATCGACAACCCGGACTACCGGCGCCCGCATCGACCCTGCCTCCTCGCGGAGCCGGGCGAACTCGGCCTGACCCTCTTCGGCAGCCTCCTTCGCATTGGCAAAGGTCAACGATTGAGCCGAGGAAATGTGCAGAGAAATGATGTCTCCCGTACCGGCCAGCCGCCGGTACACATCAAGAAACTCACCCTTGCCTGGGGGACTGGTACCGGGAAAATCGTCGCTTTCCCGGAGCATCGAATAAAAGTCGTCAGGCATCATATCGACGCCGTCTTTAAAGACCTTGGTCCCGAAGAGTACCGACAGCGGAACCACCGTCACACCATCGCGCCGTACGATCGTCGGATGGAGGTCACAGGTGGAATCCGTAACGATATGGATCCGGTGTTCCGGTTCGTGGAAGACGATGATACTCCGCTCCTGGAGGGCCTCGACCGCTTCCAGAACCTCGAGATCAGTCGCCGGAACGAGGTCAAGCAGTTCAGCGAAGTTCTTGGCCCCACGAACCGCCGTCAGTATTCCGCGCTGCGCATCGGTAAACTGGGTGTTGAAAAATTCCCCTGCCATCCGAATTTCGATTCGAGAATTCAACGGCGGCAAGCGTTTGAAGATTTCATCCAATTGGAATTTCTCTTCAACAGCATCGGTGACCAGGGTCGCCAAATCGACGTCAATCACCCGCTGCTCCGGAGAACTCTCCAAAGTCAATTGGAAGGCGCCGCCCCGGAGGCCGGCAATTCGATTGAATGCCTTTCGTCCTTCGACCACCGAGCCCCAATGCGCATTGACAATTTTGCCATCCTCGAACCACAGACCGGTTTCCGGCCCAAGCGTCAATTGCACGTGCCCAGTAATCTGAAATTGGAGGAGGATACGCAACAAATCACCAATGGCAATCCTGGTCAGGTCGCCATACAGACGGTCGATTGAATCGCTGAGTTCACCCCCGAGATGACGGGCCAGCAACAGGAGTCGAATTTGGTACAAAAAGACCGAGGAATCCAGTCCCGAGGTCCGTAAAGAGTAAAAATCCCCTTCTTCCAGGTCATCGGGAATCTCAACCGTCTCCTCACTGAGAATCAGCATTGGAGGGACGTTGATGCCGGTCCCCTTGACCTCCCTGCAAAGTTCCAAAGGATCCATGCCGGCGAGCCCGGCATGAGAAATCACCAACGTCGGATTGAGACCGACAGTGAACCGGAGGGCCTCCTCGCCGTTGACAGCGTTGATGACCTCGTACCCACCCTTATACAAAGCAAGCCCAAACTCGCGACGCCGCTCTTCGGAACTGTCTGCCACAAGTATCACGTTTTCGTACGCCACAGATCCTCCTCCCCACAAAGGGGCGTCGAGTATACCTAACCCTGTAAAACCGGAACCAGAAAGAGCCAAATTCTCCTTGCAGGCAATTGTCGACCATCAGCTACAGGAAGGCGGCCTCGGCGAATTTCCGCTGGGCACTGTAGACTCAGGAAATGAAAACTCGTCCTCTACGTCTCGGTCACCACGTGGCATATGGAGCACTCAAACTCGTGCTGCTGTCGGGCGCCATCCTCCCTCTCTCCGTCCTCCGTTGGTTTGGGCGAACTCTGATCAGGTTTGCGGCGGTGTTCGTGGCGAGAGAAAGGCGGCGTGAAGACGAGCATCTGAAGATCGCTTTCCCGGAAATGGAAACCGATGCCCGTCAAAACCTGCGAAAACGGTCCGAGATCCACTTCGGCAACCTGCTGGGAGAAATCGCGTGGCTCATGCATGCCGACGTCCAGCAGGTCGAGGCCCTCTGCAACATCACCGGTGTAGAGCACATGACAAAGGCACTGGAAGCCGGAAAGGGAGCGGTGATGATCACCGGGCACGCCGGGAATTGGGAGTTGCTGAACATCAGGCTGTACCTCGCCGGCATTCCCATCACCGTTCCCGTGCGCAATGTGTACGACCCTCGGATCGACGCCATCGCCACAAAGCTCAGAACACGATTCGGCGGCAAGATCATCCATCGAGGCAAAGATGCGGGACGCCAGCTCTTCGCAGGCCTCAAGGCCAATCAGGTCAATGGATTGCTGATCGACCAGGACATTCGCGACCTCCCCGGAGTCTTCGTTCCCTTTTTCGGGAGAGATGCATGGACGCCCTCCGGCGCAGCCAATCTGGCCCTCAAGGCTGGATGTCCCATGATTCCCACCTTCATACACCGCCGGTCTGACGGGCGACACCTGGTTGAGGTCCAGCCACCTCTCCCGGTACCAACGGAAGGCTCAATGGAAGATCAAATTCTCCATTTGACTGCCGCGGCTACCGCCGCGATTGAAAAGCACATCCGGGCTTACCCCGAACAATGGGTCTGGATGCATCGGCGCTGGAAAACTCAACCCGGCGAGGGGCGCCCTTGATGACTCCGCTAGAGGCCCGGATTGGCCCTTTAGATTCCTAATTTGCCTGTTGGTGGCGTGAAGGGCCAATCCGGCCACGCTCCTAGAAAAGAAACGAATACCCAATCTTGGCGAAGAGGGTGCGGTTCTCGGTTTTCAGATCATAGTCCTCGTTGCCGAATGCGCCGTCGCTATACCCAACGAAAAGGACTGTGCGGGGGTTGACCTTGTACGAAAAGAGAAACTGCGTCGACAGGGAGTTACTCTCTCGATCAATAACATCGTCGTAAAGAAGGGGGTCACGGTCGATCGCCGTGTGCTGAACGATCAATCGGATGAATGTTCTGATGTTGAACTGCCACACGCCACGAAGCTCGGTGACCGCGGCGGAAAACAACCGGCCCTCATCAACGTCAAGCGTCTGGTACGAGTATTCGAGATCCATCAGGAGGTGGCGACCGCCCCTGACAGTCACCTGAGGCGTGACATTCATTCGGGTTCCCGGCTGGACGTTCGTAAAGTCGATCCAATCGCCGTAGAGGGCACTCAGTCCAAATTGCACGATGCCATTGGGCTGCATATTGCCCATGAACCAATAGCTATCGGTCGAGAAATGGCTGCCGGAATAGACTCTTGTCCCATCGGAAATCCGCAGACGAGCCCTGCTCTGGAACGGACCCTCATAGCCGACCCACGCCTCGGTCTCCCGCTCAAAGAAAGACCCATCCTGGCGCTGGCCATAATCCGAGGCAACTCCCGCCTCCAGGCGGTTGAACCAGTCACCCGGTTCCCCCCACCAGTAGCGTTCAACACCGAGGCCTCCCTTTTGGAAATCGACGTTGGGCTGAAAACCCAGATCAACCCGATAGCCCTCGGACATGTCCCGGTACCAAACCCAGCCGCCCCAGTCGCGTTCGACGTGGCTGTAGTTCAAGACCAAACCGTGCCCTTTGAAATCACCATCTCCGAGCTCAAACTCGTCGATCATCTCCTGGTTGTACTGAGTTCGACTCCAGGCAAGGTTGGCGACGAAGGTGTCATTCTCACTGATGCGATACTGCAAATCTCCGCTGAAAACCCGGTTGCTGTATCCGTTCTCACCCTCTCTATCCGTCATCATGACCCCGACGGTCGAGTTTTCTCCGAAATCCAGTCGATACCGGCCGACCGAAGAGATGTTGTTTTGGTCAAATGAGGCCCCAAGAGATCCTTCGGCCCCAGGAATCAAGACATTGGTCACCTCATCCTCGGCCGAGAAGACACCGTAAGTGTGGCGCCCTGACTTTCCGGTCACCTTGAG
>JAOZPW010000044.1:15430-17629 GCA_029932545.1 Thermoanaerobaculales bacterium
TCCGGAAAATCTGGGCGCTGTTCCACGTACGACCCGGTCAGGGTCGGCACGATCTCCAAATTTCGGCCGGGCTCGGCGCCCTCGAATCCTACGATCTTGGTCGTCTGGCTGAGATAGGAATTATTTCCCCGATCCCTGGCAAAGAGCCCCAGGTGGTGCCGGTTGTGCCGTGGATAAGAACGCATCAAATCCAGACCCCAGATCTGAGGACCGGTCGTCCCTTGAAACCGGATCTGGTTGAAGGGGATGGCCATCTCAACCTCATAGCCGGTTGCCGTCAGCCGGCCCTTGGAGAACCAGATAGCATTCCACGACAGGTCATATCGATGATTGACGTCGTCGTTGAGGGCATCCATTTGAACACCGAGGGGATTGACAACAAACTCATAAGCGCGCCGCTGATCATTGAAGGTGTCGAGCACGATCCCGACCCAGTCATCGTTCCACAATTTATCCCGATCGGAATACCGGGCGAGTACAGCGGAGGGATCCGGATCGAAACACCGAAAGGCCACCAGGACCCTCTTCTCATCCCAGGTCAGCCGAACCTCGGTGGTGACCGGCGCCGGGGTATTCTCGGCGGGACGAACCTCGAAGGCGATCAGAAACTCTGCAGCATCACCCCATGCCGCCTCGTCGATCACACCGTCAATGATGATCTCACCCGTAGCTCGGGGAATCGGAATGGGCGCAGCCAGTTCGTCCCGGGCGCCGGCCGCCGAAAGGGCCGCTCCAAAACACAACAGAATTAAAACTGACCGAATGAAAAACGAACGACTCGAAATACCGCTGGTCCTCCCCCAGCAAGTGTACGGAAACCACCCTACAAGAGTTGCGGTCTAAAAACTCCAGCCCACCCTGATGGCAATCAGCGCCGCGACCATGATCAGGGCAATGATCATCGCCCCGATGACTCCGAGAGTAAGAACAGCGTCGAATCCCACTTAGACGTCTCTGTCCGACGATTCCGAGTTCGAGGCCTTTGCCACTTTGGCGGCCTCATCCTCCAGGCTGAGTCGAGCCTCCAGCGCCCGTCCGCTATCCAACAAAACGGCCGCCCACTTGAGGTCCTCCGAATTCTCCAGGAAAATCTTGGTCATCATTGTCAGGGGCACCGACAGCAACATTCCAACCGTTCCCCACATCCAACCCCAGAAGATCAGGGAAAGAAAGACAACCAACGTCGAAAGTCCCAGAGAACGTCCCAGCAGAGCCGGCTCAATAAGATTGCCCATGCTGATATTGATTACCAGATAGCCGACGGCTACGGCAAGGCCAGGTCCAACTCCCAACTGGACGAACGCCAGCAGAACCGCCGGCACGGCTGCCACGATCGAACCGATGTTGGGAATGTAGTTGAGCATGAAGGCCACCAGACCCCACACGACGGCAAAATCGAGACCCATGATGCCGACCCACACACCAACCAACAGTCCCGTGGTCAAACTGGTCACCGTCTTAATCGCCAGGTAGCGCTGCACCTGGCCGGTGACCACGGCAAACCGGTCGAGATCACCTTTTCCCCCACCAAAGGCCAGGCGAATCTTGGTCGGAAACGTCGTCGCCTCAAGCAGCATGAATACCAGGGTCAAGATGACCAGAAAGGTATTCTGGAGGGCCGCAAGGACTCCCTTGAGACTGGTGCCGAGAAAACCCATCAGTTGACCCGGCTTAATCATCTCCAATGGCTTGACGGACTGATCCTGATCCAGTTCAAAAGGGAGGATCTCAAAGGGAAGATCCCCGATCCAAACCTCTACCGAGGCCCATAGCTGATCAACCCGTTCTTCGTATTTTGGAACAGCCGCCGTGAACCGGTTGATCGAGCCTCCAACAATGGCGCCGACACCTGAGAGCACCCCACCCAGCACCAGAACCACGATCAGAACCGCGAGCACGGTAGGAACCCTATACCTGGTCAGCAAGGCGACCGCCGGCAAACACAATATCGCCAAGAATGCCGCCAGGACAAAAGGAACCAACAGCGGTCCTGCGAACCGAATACCACCGATGACGATAATTGTTGCAGCCGCCATCACCAGGAAATGCGCTCCGCCACGGTTTGGTTCGTTCGTGACCATCATGGAGACATGGTAGCAAGGAATCAGGAAGGGGGAGCAAGGGGGGAGGGGGAGAGGGGGAGCAGGGGGGGGGGGGGGGGGGGTGACGTAACAATGGGATTGATGATATCGCCCCGTT
>JAOZPW010000281.1 GCA_029932545.1 Thermoanaerobaculales bacterium
ACATGTCGATTCTCTTCCCCGACTGCGGACAGATCAGCGTTTTGGGCCACGAGTCGGCCCTTGATGCCAAGGACCGGATCGGTTACCTGCCTGAAGAGCGCGGCCTCTACAAGAAGATGAAGGTCGGCGCCTTCCTGATGTACATGGAACGGCTCAAGCGCGACAGCGGAACCGGCAGCCGCAGCCGAGTCCGCGGCTGGCTCGAGAAAGTCGGATTGGCCGACGTCGAGAACAAGAAGTGCGAAGAGCTGTCCAAGGGCATGCAGCAGAAGATCCAGTTTATCTCCACCGTCATCCACGAACCCGAGTTGCTGATCCTCGATGAACCGTTCTCGGGTCTCGATCCGGTCAACATGCGGCTGCTGCGCGATCTGGTGCTTGAGCAGGGCCGGCGAGGCGCCACTGTAATCTTCTCGACCCACGTGATGGAGCAGGCCGAACAGATCTGCGACCACGTCATCATGATCAACGACGGGGACAAGGTCCTGGATGACAGTCTGACTGAAATTCGACAGCGGTTCGACCCCCGCACGATCCTGTTCGAAAGCCTTGAGATCGGGGCGGATGTCACTGCACTCAGGAGTCTGCCCTCGGTTGTGGATGTCACCCGAACGAGCGCCCACCACGAAATTTCCCTCAAGCCGGGCTCCGATCCCGGCGAAGCCATCAGGGAGATCGTCAATGCGGTCCCCGCATCCCGCGTCGAACTCCACCGTCCGACCCTGGAGGACATCTTCGTCCAGATCGTCACGGAGGGCGGCAATTCCGCCCTCAGCCTCGAGAATCTCAGGGCCGGACTCCGCAGAGAATCGGCCGCCGGGGAGGCGTCATGAAGAAGATTCTCCACGTCGCGCTCAGGGAATTCCTGTCAACCGTTCTGACCAAGGGCTTCATCCTCGGCGTTCTGGTGACGCCGGCTCTGATCGGCTTCATGGTCATCATGATGCCGATGCTGATGAACGAGGAACCACCGCGCATCGAGGGTGAGGTTGCCGTCATCGACCCGACCGGTGAAATCGTTCAAGGTCTGGCCGCGTACCTCAAGCCCGAGGCGATCGCCGAGAGGCGCAGCGAGACTCAGGCCAAGGCCAAAGAGGTCATGGAACAGATTCCCGGCGGCGCCGCCAACGCAGCGATGGCTCAGCCCAGCCTGGATGCCCTGTTGGGTGATGTCCCCGATCTGGACATCGTCAAAATCGACAGCGGCTACGATCTCGATGCCGAAAAGGATCGATTGATCGGCGGAGAATCCGGCCCTGAATCCCGGCTGGCCCTGATCACTGTCCACCCCGACGCCGTGAGGCGCGTCGAAGGTGAAGAGACGTTCGGCGCCTACGATCTCTTTGTCAGAGAGAAACTGGATGACCGCATCATCGACGAGATCCGCCGTGGTATGCGAACGACGATCGTCGACTCCCGTATCCGCCAAACCGATCTCGACCGCGCCACCATCGAGGCCCTGACCCGCGTCCCTCGGATCAGCTCGACGACCGTGACCGAGACGGGAGAGAAAGAGACCAACGAGGTCTTGAATATGCTGCTTCCGGCGGGCTTTATGATTCTCCTCTTGATCTCGGTAATGACCGGCGGCCAGTACCTCTTGACGACGACGGTCGAGGAAAAGAGCAGCCGCGTCGTCGAGGTCCTGCTGTCTGCGGTATCCCCGATGCAGCTGATGACCGGCAAGATCCTGGGCCAGATGGGCGTCGGTCTGGTCATCCTCGCTCTTTATGCGGGAATGGGCGTGGCAGGCCTGGTTTCCTTCGCCATGTTGGGTCTGTTGGACCTCAGCCTGCTGTTCTACCTGCTGATTTTCTACGTCATCGCCTACTTTGTCATGGCCTCGATGATGGCCGCCATCGGCGCTGCGGTCAACGAGATGCGTGAAGCCCAGACCCTGATGACGCCGGTGATGGTCACCCTGATGATTCCCTGGATGTTGTGGCTGCCGATCACCCGCAACCCCAACTCCCTCTTCGCCACCATCACCAGCTTCATCCCGCCGATCAACACCTTCGTCATGCTTCTGCGCATGACATCGACCTCACCTCCGCCCATGTGGCAGGTTTGGGTGACGATCGGAATCGGCCTTCTCTCGGTCTGGGGCGCCCTGTGGTTCGCGGCAAAGGTCTTCAGAGTCGGTCTCTTGATGTTCGGCAAGCCGCCAAACTTCGCCACCCTGATCAAATGGGTCAAGATGGCGTAGAGGCGACCAGCTCTCAGTCCTCTTGGTGGGCCTTGGCCCACCATTTGTTACCGCTTCGACTCTTTGACTCTTGAGTCCTTTGACCCCAAACTCCGTTGGGCCTTGCGTTTCCATCTGACGACCCGGGTTCCGGCCAGTACGTCGTGGAGCGCCAGGCGGTCGCCACGGAGGACAGCCATCAGGTGCCCACCGATCAGCGTGACTGAGGAGGCCATGTAGGCCAAGAGTCGCATCGCAGCCCGCGAGGCCCCGATCGGGCAACGTCCCTGGTGATCAACGACCCTCAGGCCCAGAAGCCACTTGCCCGGCGTGCATCCCATCAGTCCCCACCCGACCAGGAAATAGCACCACCACAGGGCGACCCAAAGCCCACCGATGCCGGCAACATGACTCAACCACGAAGTGTCTTCCGCCAGTGAGGACATGGCATCAATTGCGGTCCCGTCCATTGGAAGATCAGGCATGGCACGGATCAAGGGCAGGCACAATGCAGCGCTCAAGCCAACGAAAATCACCATATCGGCAAGGGTTGCAATCAAACGTCTGCGGACCCCAGCCGACGGAAGATCCCGGCATGGGAAGTTCTCTTCGCCGCTATCAGCTTCCTGCAAATCCACCATTCAACCGAGTTTACACCTGAAGAAGTTCCCCCGCTGCAATTCGTCGAACGAATTGCATGTGATAGCCTCCGGCGATGGTCCAGTTGATCCGGAAAATGGCGCCGAAGCTTCGGCAGGCAATCGAGCAACTGCCACACCTGCCCCGCGCACTGGCCTTGGTCCGTAAAGCCGCAGGGCGCTGGACCGCGGCGTGGGTCGTGCTCCTGGTCGTGCAAAGCATCCTGCCCGTTGCGGTCGTCTTGGTCACCCGCCGCCTGGTGGACTCGGTCGTTGCTGCCACCACGGCAGGGGCCGGGAACCCCGGCTTTCGAGAGCCCCTACTGCTGGCGGTCGCTATGGCCTCGCTCCTGTTGGCTTCAGAATTGGCCCGTGCTCTGGCCCAGTGGGTTCGAACGGCACAGGCCGAACTGGTCGGCGACCACATCCGCGAGTTGATCCAAGAGAGGGCCGCGGCCGTCGATATGGCCTTCTACGACACGCCTCGGTACTTCGACACGCTCCACAGAGCCCGCTTCGACGCTCAAACGCGACCGGCAGCCCTTGTCGAGAGCCTCGGAACCCTGCTTCAGGGAGGTTTGACGTTGATCGCCATGGGGATCGTTCTCTTCGGCTATGCCTGGTGGCTTCCCTTGATCCTGCTGCTCAGTACCGTACCGGCCCTGTTCGTCGTCATGCAGGCGATCGTCCGGCGGCACGAATGGACCGTCAATTCGACGATGGATCAAAGGCGCTCGACCTATTTCGAGCACATGCAGTTGACCCGGGAGACGTTCGCCGAAATCAGACTCTACAATCTGGCCGGCCACTTCCGAACGTCATTCACGACCCTGAGAGACCGCCTCCGGGGCGAACGCCTGAATCTGGCACGATCCGAGGCCGGCGCCAGGGTTCTCGCAGGCCTGGCCGGACTGACTCTGCTCGGAGCCTCTTTGGTCTGGATGCTCCTCGACGCGCTGCGCGGAACAATTTCACTCGGCCAGTTGGCAATGTTCGGACAGGCATTCCTCCAGGGCCAACGCCTCCTACGCTCGAGTCTGGAAAACCTCGGCCAGATCTACTCCAATATGCTGTTTTTGGGAAACCTGTTCGAGTTTCTTGAGTTGCAACCAACGATCACAGATCCTCACAATCCGTGTGTCCTGCCGTCACCAATCAAACACGGCCTGAGCTTTCAGGATCTGACCTTCACCTACCCGACGGCCCCCCAATCAGCCCTCGAACAGTTCTCGCTGGAAGTTCCGGCGGGATCCACTATTGCACTTTTGGGCCGGAACGGCGCCGGCAAGAGCACCCTGTTCAAGCTACTGCTTCGATTCTACGACCCTGATGGAGGATCGATCAAAATCGACGGCATCGACATCAGGAACCTGGCACAGAATGATCTTCGCCGGCGTATCGCCGTTTTGTTCCAGACGCCCCTGAAGTTCAGCACGAGCGTCGCCGAAAACATCGCCTACGGGGATATGGAGGCGGGCCATGACCCGGCAAACATCGCCCACGCACTCGAAGCTGCAGGCGCCACATCCATCGTCGATCGCCTCCCGGAAGGCAAAAACACCATGCTGGGACCCTGGTTCGGCGGCACCGAGCTGAGCCTGGGAGAATGGCAACGGATCGCTCTCTCGCGTGCCTTCCTGCGCGACGCCGATATCGTGTTGCTGGACGAGCCGACATCTGCGATGGACTCCTGGGCCGAGGCCGAGTGGCTGGGCGCCTTCAAGGACCACGTCAAGGGTCGAACGACGATCGTCATCACCCACCGCCTGAGTACCGCTCGTCACGCAGATTTCATCCATGTCCTGGACGGCCGGCGCATTACCGAAAGCGGCACCCACGACGAGCTGCTGGCCCAGGAAGGCCGCTACGCCGCAGCGTGGGGATACCAGGTTGGGAACGTTCAACGTCCAACGTCCAACGTCCAACTTTGAAGTACGCGTTTCTGGTCACCGGTTATCTAAATTACGGCGTTCGATTCCAATGGTGTCGTAAATTCCACGAATCTCGAACGAACAAGCGGCTCCTTTCGGAGCCGCTTGTTCGTTCGAGATTCGTGGAATTTACTGGTTCTTGTCGGCGTCAAGCTGCCATTTCGCGCCCAATCGGG
>JAOZPW010000282.1 GCA_029932545.1 Thermoanaerobaculales bacterium
CATCAGCCAGACAGTACTCACGACCTTTCGATTTTGGCCATGAGACGATGTGCCCCTGCAAAGCAGTTATGCCGACGGCTCTGCGAGAACCAGCTGACAGCTGACAGCTGACAGCTGAGAGCTGACAGCGCACTTACCCTTGGGTTTTGCTCTGAATTCTTGAAGCAATTCGAGGGTAAGTGCCTACCGCAGCCTCGAAGGCAGGGGGTCAAAATCAGGGCGGGGTGCGTATCGGGCGGCGATCAGCATTGCCTCGTGGCCTGTCCATTGGTGGTCGAGGATATGGATTCTGGGGTCGACCGGCACAGGTTCATTTGTGCCGTCGCGAAGAGCCCGGACTTCATAGTGGAGGTGGGGCGATGTCGACCAGCCGGAATTGCCGACGGTTCCGATCGTCCGGCCTCGTTTGACGTCATGGCCGCGCTTGACTGAGATTTCATCCAGGTGGGCATAGATTGTCAGGAAATTGTCCCCATGGCGAATGACCACGGCGTTGCCGAAACGCCACCAGCGAGCGTTCCGTCGAAGGGGGAAACGTCCGGCGAAGACGACGTGACCATCCCCGGCCGCCATCACCGGGGTTCCTTTTCGAGCCGCCAGGTCCAGACCGGCGTGGAAATCGCGCGTATTGGTAAATGGGGACGTTCGTTCCCCAAACGGTGAGGTCAGGACGAATTCCCCGGCGGCGATGGGACAGATCGACGGGACCGTCAGCACCAGGGTCTGGTGTTCCCGTGCGAAGGCGGACAAATCATCGGCCAGCGACAACAGGGCACTGCTTTCGGTAAAAAGAGCAACACCACGGTCCAGTGCCTCGTGGGCTTTGGGCTGATGGACCACGAAGGGTGGCGGCAGGATTACCTCGTGCAATCCGGTCTCTTCCTGGTTGGTCCCCAGAACCAGCGAGATCTGCCGTTGCAGTGCCCGCGTACTCTCAGTTCTTTTCGTCAGTGAGTCCAGCGAGGCTACCCTGCGGGAAAGGACTTCGAAATGCATGCGATTGAGGTGCGTCAGGCGACGATGCTCCGAGGTCAGCATCAGACCCTGAAGACCCAGAGGCGCCAAAGTCAGTCCGGCAATCACGGTGATGGCGACGACGACCGTGGCGACCGCAAGCCAGCGGGCGCCGGCCCGCGACAAGAAGAAGTAGCGAACTGGCTTGCGAATGTCGGCGGGATGGAACTGAATCTCGAACATCAGCGTCTGATCGGGACTTTATCATGACGAGGTGCTGGGACGCGAGAAGGCCAGGAAGCACGAACGCCAGCCTCCCCGCGTCAGGCGTTCTCTTCGAGAATTCCCAAGAAGGTCTTGACGATTGTAGGGTCGAAGAGGGTGCCGGCGCCTTCGCGGAGGTGGGCGATAGTCTGTTCGGTGGACCATGCTTTTCGATAGGGTCTATTCGATCTCAGAGCGTCCCATACATCGACAACGGCAAAGATCCGTGCGGGAAGTGGGATGTCCTCACCCTTGAGGCCCTGGGGATAGCCGGATCCATCCCACCGTTCGTGGTGGCTACAAGGGATGGCCAGGGCGGGCCGGAGATAGTCGATTTTGGAGAGCATCTCGTAGGCGTGGATAGGGTGGTTCCTCATGATGGCCCACTCTTCGTCGTTCAACGGTCCCGATTTTCTCAAGATTTCATCCGGTACAGCTATTTTGCCGATGTCGTGCAGCAGGGCGCCACGATGGAGGTGGATCAGCTGATTCTCCCCGAGTCCCATTCCTTTGCCGATCGTGAGGGCGAGATCGGCAACCCTTCGGGTGTGGCCCTCGGTGTCGCTGTCACGGAGTTCAAGGGCCCTTGCCCAGCCTTCCAGAGTTGCCTCGTACGCCTGGCTCAGTTCCTTGTTCGAGCGCTCCAACATTTTGGCGTCAAGGAGGACTTCCTCGAGCAGTTGGTGGTTCTCGATGCCGGCGGAGATCTGGGCGGTTGTGACCTTCAAGAGGGCCACCTCCTGGTGTGTCCAACTTCTCGTGCTTTTGCAACAGTCGAAGCCGACATAGCCATACCAGTTGCCGGATACGAAGAGGGGGATCAAAAGGATGGATCTGATTTTAAAAGGCGCCAACCTCGCCCTTTCCGTCTCCGGCATGTCCACAACGTTTGTCGCGATGATCTCCCCGGTACCGAGGACCTCGATCCAGCGGCCCAGGCCGTTGGCCTCATAGGGCAGGTTCCGGTACTCCATATCTTTCGGGCGTTTGGGAGCGGTTTCTCGTTCCCATCCAGCAACTTTGGAACATCCCAGTTGGCCGTTGCTCTCGGTTTCGTTGGCGAAGATGTAGGTCCGGCTTACCGCGGCCGTTTCTCCCAATAGGTGCAAAATCTCAGGCAGAGACAGAAGGATGTCCTTGGACTCGATCAAGAGGGTTGAGATCTTGGCCAGACAACTGAGGTAGCGTCCGCGGGTCTTCAATACGTCATGAATCTCTGTGGATTTCGTAATGTCTCGAGCGATCGCAACCATTTCCACCGGGGTGCCTTCATGGTTCTTGAGCACTGTGGTGGTCATCAGCGTCGGAAACTCCCGCCCGGAACGGGTGATATGCCCGACCTCACCCTGGTAACGTCCGGTCTTGCGAATGATCTCGTTGAACGGTTCCACCTCCTCAGTCATCTGGCGCCGGGAATGGAAGATCGAGAGATTGACGCCGATCAGTTCTTCCGGGCGGTAGTCGTGCATTCGAGCCCACATATCATTGACGTAGGTGATCGTACCGTCAAAGGTTGCAACCGCGACGCCCTCGCCGACCTGACCGACAATTTCTGCGAGGTGTTTGATGTGCCCGGAGGTGTTATGCGTTTCCATAAGCGTGATATCCAGTATGACAGATCATGCACCGATACTTCTCCAGCTTGCGGTTGGGAAGGCGTAGCCAAGTTAGAATGACCCATGGTTACCAAGATTGAGATTGCGGAAGTTGGCGGTCCTGAGGTCATGAAAACTGTTGATGTCGAGCTGGGTGATCCCGGGCCGGGCGAGGCGCGTATCCGCCACACGGCGATTGGCCTCAACTACATTGACACCTACCATCGGACAGGTCTCTACCCGGTGGATCTCCCAAGCGGCTTGGGCATCGAGGCTGCGGGAGTCGTCGAGGCGGTCGGGCCGGGTGTGACGGAGGTCTCGCCAGGGGACCGCGTTGCTTATGGCGGCGGCCCGGTCGGCGCTTATGCCCAGGTCAGAGTGATGCCCGTAGCGCCCCTCGTGCCGTTGCCGGACGACATCGGTGATCTCCAGGCCGCTGCGATGATGATAAAGGGATTGACCGCCCAGTATCTTCTGCGGCAGACCTTTGTCGTCAAGGCGGGTGACACCGTGCTGATTCACGCAGCGGCGGGGGGTGTCGGTCTCCTGCTGTGTCAGTGGGCCGCCCACCTCGGCGCTACTGTTATCGGGACCGTCGGCAATGACCAGAAGGCCGACCTCGCTCGGGCTCACGGATGTCACCATACGATTGTCTACACCAGGGAGGACTTTTCGGAGCGAGTCCGAGAGTTGACCGGGGGCAAGGGAGTCCCGGTGGTCTATGACTCGGTGGGCAAGGAGACCTGGGAAGGGTCTCTGGACTGTCTCGCGCCGAGAGGCTTGATGGTCAGTTACGGAAACGCATCCGGACCGGTGCCGGCATTTGAGCCGGGTGTGCTGGCCCTCAAGGGTTCGCTCTACGTCACGCGGCCAACGCTCTTTTCCTATGCGGCCACCCGGGTCAAACTCCTGGCGATGGCAGACGAACTCTTCGATGTCGTCCGCAGCGGGGCAGTCAAGGTCTCCGTCCGGCAGACCTTCCCGTTGGCTGAGGCCGCCGATGCGCATCGTGCGCTCGAGGCGAGGGAGACAACTGGGTCGACGGTGTTGTTGCCGTAGGATTCGCTTCGCGAATCCTCACCCCAGTTTCGGCATACGCCACGTAGGCGTGTACTCGAAAATCAAGCGGGTCTGAATGTGATCAACCTCGGGACGGGTGGTGAAGGAGTCCAGCGCCAGGTCCCGCAAGTGGTTGGAATCCTTGACTGCGACATGGACCAAATAGTCGTCTGAGCCAGTGATGTGGAAGATGCCGCGAACCTCGGGGAGATCCGTCATGTGGTTGTGAAAGCTGTCGACCATCTTGCGCATGTGATGCTTGAGCCTGACTGCGATGATCGCCTGGAGGGCGACGCCTAGGGCTGCAGGGTCGACGTCGGCGTGGAAGCCCCGGATGGTTCCTGAATCCACCAGACGGCGAACCCGTTCGAGGCAGGTGGAGGGCGCTATGCCGACAGCTTCCGCAAGGTCCTTGTTGGTTATCCGAGCATTCTTCTGCAGAAGCCCCAGGATGTCGAAGTCGATTCGGTCAAGTTCGGAAAAATTGCTCATATAGAGAATTATATTTTTCCTCTTGAAATACGCAAGAATTTTCTTCTATACTTCAGTCTCGAGCGGAATTTTACAATGAAAGAGGGATCGGCCGTATTTCGCTCCTCTCCCCGATGCCGGCCCGTGACACGAGGAGGAACAATGAAATTTGCACTGCTGTCCGACGCTGACCACGTGGCCATCGACGCACTCAAGGCACACTACGGTGGGGCCGCCGAAATCGGCGCGGCAATCGCCGAAAAGAGGAACTTCGAGACCCGCAAGAAGATCCTGGCCGACAAGGGCTTCGGCGAGATGATTGCCGATGCCGAGCGCCTGGTTGGCCTGTTTTCGAAAGCCGGAGATTATGAGCAGAAAATCGGCTTCTCGGCGGATGAGAGCAAAGGCATCGCGACGGCACAGGTCTCGGGCTTCCAAGGCGCGCCGGTCACCCACCACGCGATGAAGTTGTTTGCCGAGAGCGCCGGCAGCGATGAGCCCTGTTGGGTGCCCTCGGAGATGATCTCGGTAGTTCCCCTGACTGAGCGCTACGTCTATTCCGGTGATCTGATGG
>JAOZPW010000283.1 GCA_029932545.1 Thermoanaerobaculales bacterium
TGTCTTCTTCCTTTGCGCTCTTGGCGATCTTTGCGAGAGAATTGTGTTTCTGTGTCCTGTCCTGCGTCCCAGCCTCCAAACACAAAAAAGCCCGGGCGCGAACGCCCGGGCTGATTGTTGTGTTGGGGAGAGGGCCTAGAAGCCGCCCATTCCGCCCATTCCACCCATGCCGCCCATGTCGCCACCGGGCATCGGTGCGTCGGCCTTGGCCTCGGGGATCTCGACGATCATCGCTTCGGTGGTCAGCAAGAGACCAGCGATCGACGAGGCGTTGAGCAAGGCATTCTTGGTCACCTTGGCGGGATCGATGATGCCGGCTGAGATCATGTCGACGATCTTGCCGGAGGCAGCGTCGTAGCCGGTGTTGCCTTCAGCCTGGCGGATTTCGCGAACGATGACCGCGGCCTCCTCGACGCCGGTGTTGAGGATGATCTGCCGGGTGGGCTCTTCGAGGGCCCTCAGCAGGATCTTGACGCCGGTCTGTACGTCGCCGGAGGTCTCCTCGGCGAGCTTCTCGACCTGGGGCATCGAGCGGAGCAGGGCCACGCCGCCGCCGGCGACGATGCCTTCTTCAACTGCCGCCTTGGTGGCGTGCAGCGCGTCCTCGACGCGGGCCTTCTTCTCTTTCATCTCGGTCTCAGTCGCGGCGCCGACCTGGATCTGCGCCACACCGCCGACCAGCTTGGCCAAACGTTCTTGGAGCTTCTCGCGGTCGTAGTCCGAGGTAGTGTCCTCAACCTGACGCTTGATCTGCTGCACACGGCCAAGTATGGCCTCCTGCTTGGCTTCGTCCTCGTCGTCAACGACGATCGTGGTGTCGTCCTTGTTGATGACGATCTTCTTGGCGCTGCCAAGGTCGTCCCAGGTGACGTTCTCAAGCTTGATGCCGAGGTCCTCGGAGATCATCTTGCCGCCCGAAAGGATGGCGATGTCTTCGAGCATGGCTTTGCGACGGTCGCCGAAGCCCGGCGCCTTGACTGCGCAGACGTTGAGGGTGCCGCGGAGTTTATTGACCACCAGGGTCGCAAGAGCTTCGCCTTCGATGTCTTCGGCGATGATCAGGAGGGGCTGGTTCTGCTGGGCGATCTTCTCGAGCACCGGGAGCAGGTCCTTCATGTTGGAGATCTTCTTTTCGAAGATCAGGATCATCGCGTTTTCGAGTACGACTTCCATGCGCTCGGCGTCGGTGACGAAGTAGGGGGAGAGGTAGCCGCGGTCGAACTGCATGCCCTCGACGACTTCGAGGGTTGTGTCCAGACCCTTGGCCTCCTCGACGGTGATCACGCCGTCCTTGCCGACCTTCTCCATGGCATCACGGATGATGTTGCCGATTTCTTCGTCGGAGTTGGCGGAAATGGCGCCGACCGAACCGATGGCGTCACCCTGGATGGGCTTGGAGAAGCTGTCGATGAACGCTACAGCCTTGCGGGAGGCCATGTCGATGCCGCGCTTCAACTCCATCGGGTTGGCGCCGGCGGTGACATTCTTGATGCCCTCACGAACGATCGCTTGTGCGATCACGGTCGCGGTCGTCGTGCCGTCGCCGGCAACGTCGGAGGTCTTCGAGGCGACCTCACGGACCATCTGTGCACCCATGTTCTCGAGGGGGTCGGGCAGTTCGATCTCTTTGGCAACCGTCACGCCGTCTTTGGTGATGGTCGGCGAGCCGAATTTCTTTTCAAGGATCACGTTGCGACCCTTGGGGCCGAGGGTCACCTTGACGGCATCGGCCAGTTTGTTGACGCCGGCGAGCATCTTCGCCCGGGCGTCCTCGGAATATACGATTCTTTTTCCAGCCATGTCAGCCTCCGCTACTTCTTCACGATGGCAAGGATCTCGTCCTCGCGCACGATGGTGTGTTCAATGTCGTCGATCTTGATCTCGGTGCCCGAATACTTGCCGATCAGCACAATGTCGCCAACCTTGACGGTCATGGGCATACGCTTGCCGTTCTCGTCGAACTTGCCGTCGCCGACTGCAACGATCTCGGCCTCTTGGGGTTTTTCTTTGGCGGTGTCGGGAATGATGATCCCTCCACGCATTTCCTCGGCCGCTTCGGCACGCTTGAGGAGGACCCGATCATACAGAGGTGTAATTTGCATCTATCTTTCTCCTTTCGGTTTGACTCTGATTTTTGGCACTCAGTCAACCCGAGTGACAGCGTTGAATATAGTGCTTGAGAAGGATGTTGTCAACCCCTGGCAAGGCGAATTCTGAGGAAAGTTCACTCAGATACCAACAATCGACCCTGTGCCCACAATCTGACAGAAGAAGACTCAATCTTTCCTGTTTTCTGGGCGAAGACTCCAGGCAGACTAATCCGGTGGATCGAAGCTGGGTATGCCTGTGAGAAACGCGCCCATCACCAGAGTGTGGATGTCGTGGGTGCCCTCGTAGGTACTGACAGTTTCCATATTCATCAGATGCCGCATTACTGGATACTCGTTGACGATGCCGTTGGCTCCGTGGATCTCCCGGGCGATACGGGCACATTCTCTGCCGACCCGCACGTTGTTGCGTTTGGCAACAGAGACAGCCTCGTGCCTCAATGTTCCCTGGTCCTTGAGTTGTCCCATGCGCAGAACCAGGAGTTGGCCCTTGATGATCTCCTCGAACATCCAGGCCAGTTTCTCCTGGACCAGTTGATGGGCAGCGATGGGTTTCCCCCCAAACTGAACACGAGTTTTTGCGTAGTCGAGAGCCGCTTCGAATGTCGCCATTGCGGACCCGAGCGCGCCCCAGGCTATGCCGTAGCGAGCCTGGTTGAGGCAGCCAAGAGGGCTCTTTAGACCGGTGGCCCCGGGAAGCAGAGCTGTCGAGGGCAACCGGCAGTCCTCGAATACCAATTGAGAGGTCACCGAAGCGCGGAGGGAGTACTTGCCGTGGTGGTCAACGGTAGAGAATCCTGGAGTGCCGCTTTCGACCAGAAAACCCCGAAAACCGTCGTCAGTTCGGGCCCAAACTACGGCGACATCGGCGATGCTGCCGTTTGTGATCCATGCCTTCTCGCCGCTGAGGATCCAGTCATCACCGTCTCGACGGGCTCTGGTTCTCATGCCCCCCGGGTTGGAGCCGAAATCCGGCTCGGTCAGTCCGAAGCAGCCAATGGCCTCACCTCGCCCCAATAGGGGAATCCAACGATCCTTGTGTTCCTGGCTGCCCCACTGAAGGATGGGATACATCACCAATGACGTTTGTACCGAAACAAAAGACCGAAGGCCCGAATCGGCACGTTCCAATTCCTGGTTGATCAGCCCGTAGGCGATGCTGTCCAGCCCAGGGAGGCCGTACTCCGAGTAGGGGGCTCCCAGGAGGTCCAATCGCCCCATCTCGTTGATTAATTCCCGTGGGAACTTCTCATTCCATGCCCAATCTTCGATAAAGGGCATGATTCGATCATCGACCCATGAGCGTGTAGTGTTTCGAACCATTCGCTGTTCGTCTGTGAGAAGGGCGTCAATATCGTAGAGATCGAGGGTGTGCTGGGAAAACATGGTCATTTCCTTCAGAGGACCGCCAGGGTACCATCAGGTCATGATGATGAACCGGTCGGCAGGATTCGGATGGTACCACGCGTTGGGAGTTGCGGCTCTCCCGTGGGTGTGGCTCTTTCAGCCTGACTGGACAGCAGTCGTCGTGGTCTTGATTCTCTTGGCTCACAGGGCAACCATCACCTCGAATGAGGCGGAGCCCTGGAGATCGGCCGCGGTGACATTCTCGGCATTTCTGGCTCTGGTGGTGGGAGGAGGTTGGGCTGTTGCCGGAGGGTGGCTTGTACCGGCACTGGGCGTCGGGGTCGCGATCTGGTCCTTTCCGAAGATCGCCGGCTGGGGCCGACCTGATGCGATTGACGTCGCTGCAGGCGCAGCGGTGGCAGCGGCATTCGTTCTTCAACCTGAACTTCTGGTGTCGACCGGGGGGGGCTGGGTCGCCCCGATAATCCTGGTTCTTGCCGGGCGGCGGCTGGCGAATGGTGTTTCAAGGTTCGCGGAGAGGCGGTCGTTGACTGGTGATTTGAGTGCTCCGACCCGGGATGTGCGGGGAACGTTGAGTTTCTCGGGAGCAGTTGCCGGTTCAGACGGTCTTCCGAGGACAGTGCCTCTGGATCTGGAAATCCGTGCGGGTACGTCCCTTGCAATCCTCTGTGACGATGGGGTTGAGAGTCGGGATTTTGCCGAAGCTCTGAGCTGCCGCACACAGCCGGTCGATGGTCAGTACTGTATCGATGGTGTGCCGCCGGGAGAAGACGAACGCCTGGTAGCGGTTGTTGGTCTCGCCGAGCCCTTCATTGTTGGGGGCCTTGAGGAGAATGTGGCGGCTCTTTGTGATGCGCCCTTGAATTCCGACAAAATGCTGGCGGCACGGGAAGCGTGTGCGCTCTCCGAGGTCGAAGAGGCTTTGGCGGGCGCCCCAATCAGAGAGGATGGGCAGCCTCTGGATCCGCACCATCGATTGATGGTGCAGTTGGCCAGAGTTGTTGTTTCCCATTATCAACTGCTGGTTGTCGTGGATCCCATGGTCTCGGTCAATCCGGTCAGGGGCGAGCTGTGGAGGGCAGGTGTCGTGAGGACTTCGGTTGGACGAACCGCCGTCTGGATCACCCCGGATCGAGAACTAGCCGAAAGGGCCGAGCAGGTGATGGTCCTCAGGCACGGTACTTTGAGATCGTATGAAAGGCGGTGACTGAATGGGGAGTTATATTGGCGGATCTGCCCCGGCGATGGCGCGGCAGGTCTGCGACGGGTTCACGTTGCTGTCCCAGGCGACCTTGAAGCGTTTGGATCTCGGTCAGATGAGGACCCTGGAATTTGAGATAGACAAACGTTTGAGGGAGACCCGGTCCGAACCAATGAATCTCGAGGATCAGGTGGCCCTGACCAAGCGGAACCGGCGTCTGTCGAGGT
>JAOZPW010000284.1 GCA_029932545.1 Thermoanaerobaculales bacterium
GCCCTTGGGAGTCGGACTGCCCATCGGGTTGGCGTCATCGGGATCGACATAGGCTTGGGTCCAGGTGGTACCGCCGTCGGTAGTCAGGTGGCAGAAACCCAAATCTGTGATAATCGCCCGGTCAGCATCAGTCGGCGAGACGGCAAAACCCAAAGCGAATTCGCCCCACCACCAGTCTGTATCGCCGTGGTACCCGGCCCACCCGGTAACGATGTTTGCATTGTTCTCGGTCAGCAGGACAGAGGTCCACAAGTCACCACCGTCAATGGAGCGATAGACAATCGGCGCGTAGGTCGAGGTACTGCCCCCGGCCAACCAGACCGACTGGATATCGTCGGGCGACGCCGCGACGAAGAAGGGCCGGTCGTCAGCAGGCAGGGATACGCCGACGTCGGCCCAGGCGGCCTCTCCCCAATCCAGCCGGTAGACGCCTTGGAAAACTTCAAAATCCGAGCCGGTGACCAGCGGCCAGACATCGCCTGAGCCCAGGGTGACGGCCCACAGGCGAGTCGTACTTCCTTGATGGGCGCCTGCAAAAGAGACAATCGCTTCATCTCCCGGGATGCCCGCCACACCCGCTGCCGTGAAGGTCAGTCCACCGTCGTCGGAAACCAACAGGCCGACCTGGGTCCCTACGAAGATCTCCTGCCCATGAAACAAAACTCCGGCGATATGCAAATCAGAGGCCGACCACTTGGTTGAAAACGAAATTCCTCCGTCCTCCGAGAAGAATATCTCGCCATAGCTCGAAAGTAATACCCGCTCGGTGGAGGCCGGGTCGACCCAGAGCGAGTAGGCCTCACCCCAAGTCGGATCACCGGCCAACGCCGCCCAGGTCTGACCCCCGTCAATACTCTTGACCGGGGTTCTCAGGTCATCTGCCAGGCGGATCGAATAGAGCACAAGCGGGTCCGAAGAAAAGCGCACCTGGCTCTCTATGCCACCCCGGAGCTCAAAAAAGGGAAGAGCATGCCAGGTGCGCCCGGAATTCTTGGTGTGATAGACCGGCGTCATGTCGGTCGCCATATAGATTTCATTGTTATCGAAGGGGCTCCATGTCGGCGAATAGAGGGCACCACCGCCGCCAATGCCCCGAGACTGCCAGCCCGCAGAGTGGCCCGAGCGGCCGGCCCCACCCGGACGTGCAGACTGTGCCGAAGACCCGGCGGCAGCCACAAAAAAGACCGCCAACATCACCCATCCAGCTCTATATAGCATTTTCCCCCCAGAGGACATCGTTTGAGTCACCCCATCGTAAGAGAACCTGGATCTGGCAAAGGTGAGGGTAATCACACGGTCCGGCGGAGCCGGTCAGGGAGCTTTCAGCCGTCAGCTATCGGCCGGACAGCGCGGGCTGAAAGCTGAAAGCTGAAAGCTGATAGCTGATAGCTGATAGCTGCGAACAACTAATCCACCTCAAGCCAGCTGTATGCATAGATACCGTTGGGATCGTTGAACTGATCGAGAAGCTCAAACTGTTCCTCGATCAGCCGGAGGACCTCACGGTGCGGCACAGAGTTAGCAGCGGTGGCCTGGTGATCGATGCCGAACACCGAACCTGCGGTCGCAAATAAATCGGCCATCATCTTCTGCTTGAAATCGAGCTCTTTCTCAATGTACTTCACCGAAAAGTCATCACCCAGGTCGGCCATCTTTGCCGCAGAGGCAATGGCGTCATCAAGGCCTCCGAGTTGGTCGACGAGGCCCAGGCTGTGGGCATCTTCCCCGCTCCATACACGCCCCTGAGCAATGCTGTCAATATCATCAGGCGTCACACCTCGGGCCTCGGCGGCCAATGTGATGAACTCGTCGTAACCCTTGTTGATGATCGACTGAATGATCTTGCCGACCTCGGGGTCGAGCTTCCGGTCGGGCCGAAAAGCGCCCGCAAGACTGGTTGTGCCGACACCGTCGACCCGCATTCCAAGGTACTTGGCCAGGGGTTTCTGGTAGGTCGGAAACATGCCAAAGATACCGATGCTGCCGGTAATCGTCGTAGGGTGCGCCCAGATCTCGTCAGAGGCCATCGAAATCCAATAGCCGCCCGATGCAGCAACGCTGCCCATCGAAATGACCACCGGCTTGCCCTGCTCCTTCGCCAGCTGACACTCGCGCCGGATAATCTCAGATGCGAACGCGCTGCCGCCACCACTGTCGACGCGCAAAACGATCGCCTTGATATCGTCATCCTGGCGTGCCTGGCGGATCAGGGCCGCCGTCGAGTCGCCACCGATCTTGCCGGGAGGCTGTGTTCCGCCGAGAATCATTCCCCGAGCGACGACCACACCGACGAGGTCACCCTTTGCCTTCTCTCCCGTACGGTCACCACCCTCGGCCTTGAGGAAATCTTCGACGCTGACCCGATGGTAGGAGTGTGAGTCCTCGTCTTCGCCGACCAGCTCAATCAAGCGGTCGCGGACCTGGTCGCGGGTGGCGATTGTGTCGATCAAACCTGCGTTGAGCGCAGCCTTGGCGGTGTCACCACCGACACTTTCGATCAAGGCGCCAATATTCTCTGAATAGGCAACGAGGTCTTCAAACGGCAACCCTCGAGCCTCTGAGGTGTCCGTGAGAAAAGCTCGCCACAGATCGCCCATCCATTCGACATTGGCTTCTCGGGCTGCCGGCGACATGTCGTTGCGTAAATAGGGCTCCACCGCAGACTTGAAGGTCCCGACCTTGAAGATATTCCAGTCCAACTCCAACCGGTCGATGCCGTCCTTGTAGTAGGTCCGATAGCGCCCAAAACCATCAAGAATGACCATGCCCATCGGATGGATATAGATCTCATCGGCGTGGGCAGCAAGATAATATCCGGACTGCGAGTAGTTGTCGGCGGCCGCAATCACCTTCTTGCCCGAGTCCTTGAAGTCATCGATGGCAGCACCGAGATCCTGGAGCTTCGTCAGGCCTGCGCCCCCGAGTTTGTCGAGGTCGAGCACCAGGACCTTGACCCGCTCGTCCTCCTTCGCAACGGAGATGGCATCGACGAGGTCCTTGAGCAAGGTCTCGGCCTCGCCATCCCCCGTCAATTGCTGCTTCATCTTTTCGACCGGGTCGCCACCGAGCTGCTCGACCAGGCTGCCTGAGGGAGCCACCACGAGGACCGTGCTTTTCGGCACATCAGGGCCGCCTCCGGAGAAGGCAGCAACGATCAAAACACCGATGATCGCCAGGAAGAGAATATTGAGGGTCATCCGGCGGGTCGTATCGACTCCCCGCCATAGGGCCCTGAACTTGTTTTTGATTGAGCTGGTGAGATTTTGATTCATTGGTACTCCGATTGAGAATATTCTCCCTGTGGGAGATCTCATAAATATAGTACGTGTTTGCCGGCCTTCGGTTCACAACAGTTTCTGATTTCAGATGACAGGGAACAGGGTTAGGGGTTAGGGGTTAGGGATCAATCCACGCTTGATCTTTTCCTTGAACGAATCTCTTTGGAACCCGGGCACGAACTGGGCACGAACCGGGTACGGCACGCCGTGCCCCTACGGTTTCTGAGCATTGGCGAATGCTCAGAAACTCCACCGCAAGCCGATTTTGGCACGCCAGCGCGACCGCACTTGGTCAATCTCGAACAATGGGTACTCCTCAGGATTGGATACGGCGTATCGTAACTGGTAGATCGGCAGGCCGGAATCCGGCTGGTCACCGGCGTACCTCACGGCCTGCACGTTGCCGAATGGAACGTACCGAATATGACCGGCGTCCGAGTCGAACAAATTGGTCAGATTGGCAATCTCGAACGTCGCTTCCAGGTTTCCGTAACCGACCGGAATGTTCTGCGCCACCTTGAGGTCCAGTTCGTGCCGCCACGGACCCTTGCTGGCGTTACGCGGCGCGATCTGACCGCGGTATTTGTCGAGCCCGGTCATGGAAATGAAGGCCTCGAGTTGCTCCCACGTTCCACCCTGGATGATCACTTCGTCCTCACTGGCCGGTACGTAGAACAAATCGTTGTAGCGGTAGTCGTCACCGTTGAGGCTGTATCCGGAGGAGTAGGCCAAAACCGAGTACGGGCGTCCGGACTGGTGGTTATAGAAGGCCGTGACCGTGGTCGCCCACTCACTCGAACTGTTGAATCTGTAGGACAGCATTGCGTTGTAACGGTGCCTGACCTCGTAATCCGAACGACTGAGGACCATATTGTTGGGATCGGCGGTCTCCATATATCGCCAGTTGGAGGAGGCGCGGGAAGAATTGCCCTCGTTGACCACCTGAGAGTCACCCCAGGCATACGACACGTAGCCCCAAAAACCACCGCTGAAACGTCTCTCGAGTTTGACGGAGACATTTTTCTGTTGACCACCCGCAGTGTTGGTCAGGAAGTACGCCCCAGAATAGTCATCGCTGACCCTTTCGTAGTAGGGACGGCCGTCAAAGGCCGTGCCGGTCTGAACCAGGTTGAGATTCTTATAGAGAATCTCGCTCTGGCTGTCGGCGAATACCGCCTCGATGGACGCAACAATACCCCACCAGGGCAACTCCTGGTCGTATGCCAGATTGAAACGGGTCACCTGGGGAAACTTGAAATCGGGATCGATCAGGTTGACCTCTGTTGTCGAGGTTTGAGCACCCGGGATCTCGGTAGGCTGGTTGAAGGGATCAGGCTCAAAAGGGATATCGCCATAGGCGCTGATCGAGACCTGCTCGAGGCCGGTGCGTGCATAGTTGTTGGAGATCCAGACGTAGGGAGAACGCCCGGAGAAGACACCAACCCCCCCACGGAGCTGCTTCTTACCCTGACCGGTGATATCCCAGTTGAAGCCGAGTCGCGGAGACCACAACTCGTTGCCGTCGGGCACAACATCGGTACGGTAGCCGAAAAGCTCCTCAACCTCGGGATTATAGTTGGGCGAGTCGGGGAATTTCGGAATGTCCAACCGCAGCCCAAGT
>JAOZPW010000045.1:0-5348 GCA_029932545.1 Thermoanaerobaculales bacterium
TCGACGACCAGGGTCGCTTCCCGAATATCGTCTTTGGCAGCTGTGGGGCTGCCCGTCGTCTTGTCGGTTCCGAGTTTGCGGCTCTCGTAGGATCTAAAACGAAGGTGGGTCCTGACTCTGAAATCGGGTGTCCCATTTTCCAGTCTGACATAGGACCGTGTGACCAGTTCTTCTTCGACGACCTCTCGAGCCATTGCCTGGTATTTCAGATGCGAGGAGGCTTCAGGCGCGATCGCTACCGCCGGGCGAAAGGTCTTCAGAGTGCTGAAGTCCACATCCTTTGTGTACTGGGTTCTCACCGGCAGTTCTGAGGGTTTGGTTGCACAGCCGGCAACGATCGCAATACTGACGAATACCACCCATGCAACTCTACGCATCTTGAACCTCCGGTGACCTTCAAAGCATGACCTACCCAGGGTCCGAGGTCAATAGAGCTGGGACGCGAGGAAGCTACCAGCTCTTGCTATTCCTTCCCACCCCGAACCCACCAATCGGAATCCCGGTCGAACCACCAGTTGTGGGTATGGGAGGAGAGAATTCTTTCCGCCATTTCTTTGGCCGTGTCCGTCTTGAGCCGTTTCAGTACGAAGGGCACCCATTCCTCGGCGGCCTTGGCGCCCCCGTCGAGCCGTTCCTTGAGCGAGAGCAGCATCTCCAACTGGTCGGCATCGTGGGCAACGATGGCTTCCGGCGTGACGCCCTCCCGGTATTCGGTGATCAGCCCCTCCAGGTCGGCGCCGAAGGGGAGGTCTTCGGTCTGATGTCGAGCTACTGCCGCCTCGTCGACCTTGGCATACTTCTGGTGTACGTAGTTGAGGTCGCCGGTCCGGGTCTCCGGCAGATCGTGAAAGAGGGCCATCTCGATGACCCGGTTCGGATCAACCCGTGGGTCCAGGCGGGCCAGGGTCCATGCGATGACGGTCATTCGAAAGCTATGGTCGGCGACGCTCTCACCCTCGGCGCCCGGGAGAAAGTGCCACCCGCTTCGCGGTATACGCTTGAGCATGCCCACTTCGAAAAGAAAATTGGTCACTCGATCCACTGTAGCCTCCGGAGCTGGGAGTGCGCGCCGTATTGGCCCCTTGAAATCACTGGTTGCCTATTGGTGGCGTAAAGGGCCAATCCGGTCACACTCCCAGCTTATCGCGCTTCGCGCGGTTGGGTGATTGAATTATTGGAGGCTGCAGGGCGTAGCCTGCACTGTGTCTTTGCGCCTTTGTGTTTCTCCAAATCCTGTTTCTCATCGCCTGTGGCCACGCCAAAAAACGCGCACGCTGAGATAGATGACGCCGGCCAAGACAATCGTTGAAGCACCCGCGGGCAGATCGTAGGTATAGCTCATGCCGAGCCCTACCGTGGTGAAGAAGACGCTGAGGATGACTGCCAAGACCATGGTTCGACCGAGGGTATTGGCAAAACGACCGGCGACCGCTGCAGGAAGCGTCAGCAGGGCGATGACCAGTACGATTCCGACGATGCTGACCAGGAGAACGACCGTCAGTGCGGTGATGGTGTGAAGCAGGAGCGACAGCCGCCCCACAGGCAAGCCCCGCATTCTTGCGAAGGCCTCGTCGAAGCATAGGGCCTGAATCTCCCCGTGCAAGGAAACGGCTATGGCCAAGACGGCGACGTCCAGCAGGCCCATCAGCCAAAGATCTGTGGTTCTCACCAGCAGTATATTGCCGAAGAGATAACTCATCAAATCTTCGGTGTAGCCCGGGGTCGAGGCGATGAACAGGAGGCCGATCGCCATGCCGATGGCCCAGATGGCGGCGATGACGGTGTCCTCCCGTTCACTTTGCTTGTGGGAAGCCCGCGCGATCAGAGCGGCTGCCACCAGTGCGGCTGCAGTTGCGCCCAGCATCGGGTCGGCCCAGCTGATGCCATGAACCTCCTGAAGCCATCGAGCCAGACCCAGGCCTGCGAGAACGCAGTGGGCGACAGCCCCGGCGATGGAGGACGTCCGCCTGACGACGACCCAGGTTCCTACGATCCCGGCGGCAACGCCGCCCAAAAGCCCGGCCAGGAGTGCGTGTTGGAGGAAATTGTAGTGCAGAATGGCTTCAAAGAACTGCATCAGAGGTGCCGATCATGGTGCACCATGTGCACATCTCCGCCATACAGTGTGTTGATCACCGAGCCGTCCAGGTGTGAGGTTGGATGGACATCGACCGTACCGTGCACGCAGATGACCGTGCGGACGAACGAGGCGACAAACCCAAGATCGTGGCTTACGAGGACGACGGTACTGTCTTGGTTGAGCTCCTCCAAGAGGTCGAAGAAATCCTGTTCAACCTTGCGGTCCAGTCCGGCCTCGGGTTCATCGAGGAGCAGTAGTTCGGGTTTGGGTGCGATGGCCCGCGCCAGCAGAACGCGCTGCCGTTGACCGCCTGAAAGGGTCGAATAGGCTTGGTGTTCCAGGCCTTCGATACCAACCCGGACAATGGCCTCCGACGCTGCGTCGTTGTCGGCACTCGAGAAGGGACCGAAGTTCCGCCCGGGCCTCAGACATCCCATCAGCACGACGTCGATCACCCGGATGGGGAAGTGGGCATCTGTGACCGCGTGCTGGGGCATGGCTCCGATTCTTGGCCGAGCCTTCTCGGGGGATTCACCAAATACCCTGATGCGCCCGGATTGTGGGCTGAGGAGGCCGAGGATCAGCTTGACGAGAGTCGTTTTTCCGCCGCCGTTCGGGCCGATGATGCTCGCAAAATCTCCACGTTCCACGGTGAAACTGACATCCCTGAGGATCGGTTCTACTGGACCAAAGGCGAAGGACACGCCCTGGACGTCGATGACGGGGGGGGTCGTTGTCATCGTGTAATGCCTCCGTGTGCCTCGAAGGCCCCTGCAATCTGCGTGGCGATCCGCTCGAGATTGGCCAGGAGATCGGGGGCCAAAGGGTCCAACTCGACCAGATCGGCATTGACGGCGCCGGCAACCGCCTTCGCGCCGCTGCCTGCGAACTGCGGTTGTACGAAGATCACACTGACACCTTGTGTCGTTGCATCGTCAATGAGGTGGCTGAGGTGACGACCGGTTGGGTTCTTCCCCTCGTGTTCGATCGCGACCTGGTGGAGTCCGTATCTTTGGGCAAAATGACCGAAGGCAGGGTGGAAAACGACGAGGGTTCGTCCGGCGTACGGAGCCATCTGAGCGGCAATTCGGCGATCGGCCGCCTCCAGCGCCTCGGTGTAGGTTGCCAGGTTCTCGGTGAATGCCTTGCACGCCTTCGGCCGGGCCAGGCAAAGGCACCGGCACACCTTTTGGGCATACTCGATCGTCAAGTAGGGATCCAGCCAAAAGTGTGGGTCCGGACCTTGGGTGTGATTATGGTGAATCGCTTCGACCATCGACGAGTCGGCCTGCACCGTAACGGTTGGTGACCCTTGGCAAACCGCCAATCCCGGTTCAAGCTCGTAGATCCGGGCGGTGACGGTGCGTTCGAAAGGGAGTCCCAGGGGCAGCAGAAGATCGGCATCCAAAACGGAAGCCATCAGGCGCGGACTGGGTTCGAATGTTGCCGGAGATCTTCCCGGCGGAATCAATACGGTCACGGACACCTCTGATCCACCGATCCATTGGAGAATCTCCTGCTGGGGCAGAATCGAGACAACAGCAGCGATCGGTTGGTTACACAGTCCATCAGATGCCATGCCAAAAAGGGCCGTGACTCCGAGGATGACGGCAGCCGAAAATCGGCTCACAGAATCTCCGCCGTGTCGGATTCGGCCAGACAAACCAGGTGGTTGACGTTGCATTTTCCGCAGCGTTCCATTTCATGTGTCACGCTGAAGTTCCTCCAATGGCGACGTTGTCGCTCGTTGAGGACTCCGGTGCCGCGGCATAGTGGACATGCGCCGTCCAATGCCGACAGTATTGCCCCTCGGATAAACTCCGATCGGTTGGTGATGCCCTCCATGGCCTCGACCAGGGTGTCATCGGCTTTGAACGTGATGATGTGGGCCTTGCCGTCCATATGCCCTCCAGTGTTACGAATTATTACGTAGCGAGAGTCGAGAATCAAGGGAAACTGCTCGTGGTAGGCTGGATTTTGTAGATTTCCAAGGATGCCGACAATGGTTTGAGTCTCGAAGGAGTGAGGACCGTGCACGAAACCGAAACAAAAGGCGGTGGAATTCCAGACGTTCCGCAGGAGCGAAAGGACGATCAACAGCCGGTATCGACGCCCCTCGGCCGGGAAGAACGGGAGCACCAACTCCGGAAGATGGAGAGTCTCGCAATTCTCGCCGGGGGAGTTGCTCACGATTTCAATAATCTATTGATGGGTGTGCTTGGTAACGCTGATCTGGCCTTATCGGTGATGGCGCCCGATGCCGCCGGTCGAAATCAGGTTGAGGACATCATTGTTGCTGCGCGGAGGGCGGCTGATCTGGCAGGCCAGATGCTGGCCTATTCCGGCAGGGGGCGGTTCAAGGTCGACCGAGTTGATTTGGGTTCGCTGGTGGAAGACTCAGTACAACTGCTGAAATCGACTGTGTCGGGCAGTGTAGTTTTGCAGATCGAACCGTCTCAGGGTGTTTCGAAGGTCAGTATTGACATTGCCCAAATGAGACAGGTCCTTTTGAACCTGGTGGCCAATGCGTCCGACGCCATTCGGGAGCGGTCCGGTGTGATCCGAATCTCGATCTCTGAGCGAATGTTCGATCAGGATGATCTCGATCGAATGTATGTGTCAAATGATCTTCAGCCCGGACGACTGGTTATCCTTGAAGTATCGGATACCGGTTGCGGCATCGAACCTGAGACTTTGGGACGGATTTTTGACCCGTTCTACACGACCAAGTTCACGGGTCGCGGTCTGGGATTGGCAGCGGTCCTCGGCATTGTCCGGGGCCATGGCGGGGGCATCGACGTTCGGTCGGTAGGCCGGCGAGGCAGTTCCTTCTTCGTTGTTCTGCCTCGGGCCGAGGGAGCTGATGAGGGCCAGTCCGGCTCATTGCCGGAGAAGAAGAAACGATTGATTCTGGTCATTGATGACGAAGAAACCGTGCTTGATGTTTCCCGGGCCTATCTCGAGCAGGCCGGGTTCACCGTTGTGACCGCAGAAGACGGGCGACGGGGCCTTGAAGTCTTCAAGGAGCAGGAGGCAGCGGTCGATTGCATCATTCTCGATTTCACGATGCCGGGGATGGATGGACGAGAAGTCCTTATTGAGATCCATAAGATTCGATCTGACATGCCGGTGATCCTGTCCTCAGGTTATGACGAGGACGAGGTTGTCGGCCGTATCGGTGGTGAAGCAGTCTCGGGGTTCATCCAGAAGCCCTACGGTGGCGCGGCGCTGATCGAACGCCTCCGTGCCGCAGGGGTGGAGAGCTGAA
>JAOZPW010000045.1:5448-17344 GCA_029932545.1 Thermoanaerobaculales bacterium
CAGCTATCAGCCCACACCGCCCGCTTCGCGGGCCCGCGCCTGTCTGCTCGGCAGGCCTTTGGCTTGGCCTCGGTTCCGAGGTTTCCGCCGGAAAGCGTTCTCGACGAGTTCTATTTGGACCAAGAAGTGACGCGCCCCCTGCGAAGCAGTCATGCAGACGGTGGTGCAAGCGGACTGACAGCTGATAGCTGACAGCTGACAGCTTCTCCCTATCGCACAACCGGGCCGACGTAGGTTGGATCACCAGTCAGGTCATCGACCACCGAGGCATAGGTCGTCCAGAATGCGGGCGAACCAGCGAGCAACTCAACTTTGATCCAGCCACCCTCAACCGCGTGCCCACCGACGCCCATATCGGCGAAGACGTTGTTGATCTGGTTGAAGGCCGAGGTCTGCGAATAGTTCTTGGTGGCCACGATTGCCCCCGAGGGTGCATGGATCGTCATCCGTACCAGGAGGCTGCCCGCTGATGTCTGGACAATGCCGACGTTGGTGTGGAAGACATTTCGCTCGGAATGAACGAGTGGAAGGATGACCGAGGATGAACTTTGAACGGTGTCCAACGGGATTCCTGGGATGCCCTGACCGTAAGTCGACCCCATCTCACCGAGGTTGTAGGTCCGTGTCGAAACCACAGCCTCGGCTGAACTGACGCTGACGTACATCAGGCCTGACGTTGGGCTGGAATCGGCCAGGGGGTCGTCGATGTACAGGGCGCCTCCGGCAGGGATCGAGTGCGTTCCCGGCAGCATGACACCGGGCCAGGGGGCGCCCTTGGCAACAAAATAGAGACTGGCCGTTACGGCTGAAGCAGTGGGGTTGGCAACGCCGATCTGGGTCTTCCAGTTCGAGGAGCCGAAGCCCGGCGCAGAGGCTGCCGCCGGAATCAGCCACTGGATCGATGGTCCGGATCCCGAAGGGTTCCGCCCTTCGAGCGTGGTCACCCCGAGACTCAGGGGATCCAGGTGGTCAGACAGCCGTGAGTCCGGCGTGCCGTCGCCGGTCCAACTCTTGTCGATCTGACCGAACCAGTCCTCGAGGTCGTTGCCGCAAGCAGCGTACCCACCGGAAAGCGTGCCGATGCACAAGCCGTTGGATTGGTCGAAGAGGCATGAACCGGAAGAGCCTGGCTCGGTTGTTCCCAAATCCCAATCGTTGACCTTCCAGTGCGAGCCCCAGATGGTGGTCAGGGGGTCATTTTCGAACGAGAGCGACTTCTCGTGGCCCGAGGGATGGTGAATGCCGGTAGCTGACTGGGGCGTTTGGCCCGAGGCATCCCACCCCGCATAATAGACATTGAAGGAAAGGTCGGGGACGGTGTCCAACTCGAGCAGTGTGAAGTCTGACCCGTTGTCCCAGTCCCAGGTCGAGAGGAAAGTCGTGCCGGACTGGTTCTGACTCAAGGACCCACCCGCGAGGTCGTCGCAGTTGGGCGACTGGTAGTTCCAGTAGACGACCACAGTGTTGGCGTTGTCGGCTCTGACGTCACAGTGATCGGCGGTCAAGAAGAGAGCCCGGCCGTCTTCAGCCGTGTTGTTCATCAATGTACCGGTGCATAGGTACCCTCTACCATCGATCTGGACCGTATAGCGGGCGACCGAGCGGATCTGGTCCCTCCATGCGTCACCCTCAGGACAGACAACGTTGATATTGCAGTCGCCCCGTTTGGCATGCGTGTGCTCTTCGCCGAAGACCCGGTAACCGTGATAGACACTGGAAATTACCAACCGAACATCAGAGGCCCGACCGGGCGCCGCCGCCACCTCGACCACCAAACGGTCTCCAAGCACGATCGGGGTGGAGAGCCCGCCGTGGCTGTCACGATCGGCCTGGGTGTAGGGACCATGGACCTGGGCGCCTGTGGGATCGTGGAACCACAGGGTCGCACCCGCCGGGAGGTTGAGATCTTCGATTCGGAGGTTGAGGCTCAAGGCGCCGGGGGCGTCAATCTCGACACGCCAGAGGTCCCACCCATCGCTGAGCCGGTCCCACCGCCCGGAATTCGCCGGGCTGATCGACGATTCGAGCCCGATGGCGAAGCGCATCGGACCCGCCGTACCGGGACCGGTCGGCTTGGCGAGGTCCTCAGCCTTGAGGGATTGGTGGTCGATGGTCTCCATCTTTACGGATGGGATCTCGACTCCGGAGATTGCAGGTCCTACCAGACCAGGCGGCAGACCGCCTGCCGTCACGAAGGGTACGGGCACGGTGGCTATTACAGCCACGATGCACAGGGCGCCAACGACCGCTTGGCATTTGGAAAGGGAATCATGGATCAGAGACATCGGCGTCCTCCTGGTTTCATTTTCTCAAACAGAGTATTTGGTTCTCTGATTCCGAACCGTGTCGGCTGTCACCGTTCGATCGTGATGCTCTCCATCTTGACCGGAGTCGCCGGCCGGTCGCCGGCGTTGGTCGGCGTTCCTTCAATTGCCTTCAGGACGTCCATACCCTCAATCACACGGCCGAAGACCGGGTGTTTGGAGGGGCCGGGAGAGAACCAGTCCAGGAAATCGTTGTGGACCGTGTTAATGAAGAACTGCGAGCCGCCGGAATTCGGACGACCGGTGTTGGCCATCGACAGAGTGCCCGGCTCGTTGGAGATCTTGGCGTTTTCGGGGTGCTCGTCGGTGATCGTTCCATGTGGAGGCCCACCGGTTCCGCATCGGGGGTCGGTCGGGTCGGAGCTGTGGGGGCATCCGAACTGGGCCATGAACCCCTTGATCACACGGTGAAAATGGAGACTGTCATAGAAACCCGACTCAGCGAGGTCGATGAAATTCTGAGCGGTGATCGGCATCTCATCGAGGAAGATCTCCGTCTTGAATGTTCCGAGCGAGGTATTGAAGGTTGCAATTGGATTGGCCATTATTCATCCTTTCGGTTCAATGTCTACAGCAGGAGAAGGTATCACAACGGGTTGAAGGGATGAGCAACTCCCACCTCAGGACCTTCGAAAAAAAGAGATAGAAACCAAGCCGACGTTATACAAATGCAGGCAGTTGGAGGATTTGCCGGTGATCACATACGATGGGGTTTTCTCGAGCCCGAGCCCGTTCGCGTTACCGTTACCGTTACCGATTTTCTTCGGATTCGGCTCCAACCGACGCTCCATCGTCCGTGGATGCTCGACCAGGAACTTCCTCGGTGTGCGTGTTCTGGTTCAGGATCAAAAGGCCGTGACAAACCGGGCCGGGATCGACAACGACAACGGTAACGGGCTCGGGCTCGGGGTTAAGGCGCACTGCTCCCCTGGGTTTTGGCTTCGCCAGATTGGGAAACAGGGCACAGGGACCAGGGAGCAGGGGTCAGGCTTCAGGTCTCAGGGGTTTCAGAGGCTTTACTGACAGCCGAGAGCTTCCAATCGCGGTATCATCCAAGGATGAAGTTACTGACTCTGGTTTTGTTGGTTGGGGTTCTCTCCGGGCCGGTTGGGGCGGCCGCCTCAACTCCAGATGCTCAGGCCACAGAGCCTGATCAGGGGCGGCACTTTCTTTGGCGGATCATGGGCTCGAATGGGACCGAGGTCTTCCTGCTGGGTTCGATCCATGCACTGCCGAAGGATGCCTATCCACTAGCTGCCGAGATCAACGACGCTTTTGCTTTGGCACACAGTGTCCTTTTTGAGGTTGACATGGAGGACACGTCGGCCCTTGGAGGGCAAATGATGGCGGCCGGCGCCCTGCCGCCCGAAAGACGACTCGGTGACGTTCTGGATCCAGAAACACGACGTCTTCTCGACACCTATCTCGAGGAATCGGGCCTGTCGTTTGGTGCATTCGAAGCGATGAAACCGTGGATGGCAGCATTGGCACTGACCTCGATCGAGCTGATGAAGGCAGGGTTCTCGGCCGATGCCGGTCTGGATCTCCACCTGGCTCAGCGGGCGCGCCGACAAGGGAAAACAATCGAGGCCTTCGAGACCGCCGACTACCAGATCGGGCTTTTCTCAGACATGGACGAAGATGAGAGCGGGGCTTTTCTCAGGTACACGTTGAAGGATATCGACACTGTCGTATCCCAGTTGGGGTCTCTGACCGAAGCGTGGAAAAATGGGGATATCGAAACTTTGCAGGCCCTCTTGACCGAGGCCTTTGCCGACGAGCCCAAGCTATTCGAACGTTTGGTCACCGTCCGAAATCTCGCATGGTTGCCTCGAGTCGAGGATCTCCTGAAAGGTGACGGCACCGCGATGGTCGTCGTCGGCGCCTTGCACCTGGTTGGACCGGGTGGGCTTATCGAGTTGCTTCGGGAACGGGGGTATCGGGTTGAGCAGCTCTAGTGTGCGCGGGCTGATACGGAGGATCAACCGGCGATGGCGCTGTCTGAGCCGTCACTGGTCGCATCACGGGGTCAACTTCGTTTACGGTTCGGGCTACGTACATCCGGTATCCGGCGTGCCGATAGATCCTGCCCGCGGCGAAAGGATCCTGGCCTTTCTCGCCCAGGAAGGGCTGATCGACCGGGATGATCTGATCGCTCCGAGAGAGGCATCCGTTCGGAATCTTTTGAGAGTCCATACCCCCAATTACCTCGATGCGCTGCAGCGCACCGATACCCTGCTTCGAATTTTGGGTGTTCCGGTCGACGACCACTCCGCACAGAAGGTTGTCGGTTCACAAAGATTGATGGCCGGCGGCACGCTTCAGGCGTCACGGTTGGCTCGGCGGAGTCGTGGCGTTGTCGTCAATCTCGGTGGCGGCCTGCACCACGCCCACCGGGATTCGGGCATGGCATTTTGCGTCTTTAACGATATTGCGGTTGCCGTCGCCCGGTTGCGGATTCATGGATTCGGGGGGCCTATTTTGATCGTTGATCTGGACATGCATGACGGCAACGGCACTCGAAGCATCTTCGCCCACGACCCATCGGTCCACACCTACTCCATCCACAACGAACACTGGGGCGAGACCAACGTCACAGAGTCGACGTCCATTGCCCTTGGAGGCGGCGTAGAGGATGAACAGTTGCTGGGCACGCTCGTGAAGACGTTGCCGCCTGTCGTCGAGAGCGTTGAGCCGGAGATGGTGTTCTACATCGCGGGAACCGACGCCGCAGCAGATGACCCACTGGGAAACTGGGATCTCTCGGCCGATGGCATGTTGAGCCGGGACCGATTCGTCTTCACCCTGTTTCGGCGCCGGCCGAAGCCGATCCCGATGGTCGTGTTGCTGGGCGGTGGCTATGGTGAGCGCAGTTGGCGGTACTCGGCGCGATTTCTGTCGTTGATGCTCCGCGGCCGGGTGATTGAGCCGCCCCTGACCGAGGAACTGACCCTGTCCCAATTCCGCGCGATCACCGGAACCCTGGATCCGGCAAGTTTGACCTCAGACCCAAGGGACTTCAGTTGGCAGCTGACGGAAGACGACCTGGTTGGAATCGTCCCGGGTCAACCGCGGAAAACCCGGTTCCTTGGCTATTTTTCGCCCCACGGTGTTGAACTGGCACTGGAGCGCTATGGCGTCCTCAATCGACTCCGACTGCTGGGATTTGAACATCCCACGATCCAGCTGGATCTCAACGAGGGCATCGGAGAAACCCTGAGGATCTGGGCACGCCCCGATCGAAAGGACCTGGTAGTGGAGCTGAGGTTGGACCGGAGTCGGCGGGAAGTTGCCGGTTTCGAAGTCTTGACCGTCGAATGGTTGCTCCTGCAGAACCCGCGAGCGAAATTCGGACCGTTCCGGAGACCGCTCCCGGGGCAAAAACATCCAGGTCTGGGGCTGTTGAAGGAAATCTTCGGTTTCGAGGTGATGGTATGCGAGATTCTCGAGCTTGACGGGGTTTTCTTTGTGCCGTCGAGTTACCATGTTGCTGCCCAGAGTCGGCAGGTCGTCTATTTCCTCGAGCCGCGCGACGAGGCCCTGTTTGAGGCTTTGAGGCACCTGTTGAAGGATATGCCCCTGGCCGAAGCCAGCAGTGCGGTCGCCGAGGGGCGGGTTCGAGAAGTTGGTGGCGAGGTTTTCAAATGGGAGGGGTTGCCGATGGTTCTGCCGGTGGCCGAAGCGTTGAAGGAACGGGTCTCGGGGCCGGCCTATCAAGCTGAGGTTGAGGAAGCCGCGGAGGACTTTCGATTTGAATTGGGTTCAGCCAAACCGGTGAAGCCAAAACCAATAAAGGACCGGCCTGCTTCGCCGGGAGCAGTTAGCTCTTAGCGATGAGCTTAGGAATAGTGTTTTGAGAGCCATGGAGTTGTCTTGCTAACGGCTAATGGCTAACAGCTTTCTTGCCGTCTTGGATAGAATCTTGGTGGGAAGTGACAAGGGGATATTATGAAGAAGACATGGCAGACAGCAGTGGTCGTCGGGGCCTCTTCGGGCATCGGCGCTGCTCTGGTAAAGCGGCTGGTCGCTCAAGGTTGCCGGGTTGCAGCGGTCGCCAGGCGACACGACGAGTTGGAGAGTCTGGCGGTCTGGGCACGCAAGGCCGGTGGGGGCGGGGAAGTATTTCCCTACGTTGCAGACGTCCGTGAGGCCCAGTCGGTACTGGAGCTGTTTGAAACGATCACCGGCGATCTTGGCGGTCTTGACCTGATGATCTATGCCGCCGGGGTGATGCTCCCAGTTCAGTTTGAGGAGTACGACACCGCCAAGGACCTGGAGATGCTGCAGACAAACCTCTCCGGCGCCGTCGCTTGGCTCAATCCGGCCGCGCAGCGTTTCGCCCGCTTGAAGAGAGGGACCATTGTCGGCATCGGCTCGGTCGCCGGTGATCGAGGGCGCTCCGGTTCTCCGGTCTACAACACCTCCAAGGCCGGACTCCATACCTATCTCGAGGCCCTTCGAAATCGAGTGGCACGGTACGGCGTCAAGGTCGTTACCATCAAGCCGGGTTTCGTCGACACGGCAATGACCAAAGATCTTCCAGGACTCTTCTGGTTGATCTCCGCCGACCGGGCCGCCGAGATCATCCTGGCGAAGGCCCGCAAGGGTGCAGTGACCGCCTATGTTCCGGCCCGCTGGGGGTTGGTCATGCTGATCATCCGGTCAATTCCGTCCTTCATTTTCCGTCGGCTGAAGGTCTGAGATGCTGTCTGCCGATCGACTGGAGTGGATTGAGGGCTGGGGCGAGGTCCTCGGTGGAGCCGGTTATGTCTTCCGGCCGTCGATTCTTGAGGGCATTCGGGTGGCCTTGAGAGAGGCCGGCGCCGGCGGTGTTTCGGTGGCACTGCGAGGGACCGGGTGCAGCTATGGGGATGCCGCCTTGCGTGCCGAGAACATCATCCTGGACCTCAGTCGAATGGACCGGATTCTGTCCTGGGATGGGGAAACAGGCATCATCGACGTCGAACCTGGTGTGACACTGCGCCGCCTCTGGCGCTTCGTCCTTGGGGACGGTTGGTGGCCGCCGGTCGTGACAGGCACGATGGAGACCTCGGTCGGGGGATGTCTGGGCATGAACGTGCACGGTAAGAATAATTGGGCCCGCGGCACGTTCGGTGAGCATTGCCTTGAGTTCGATCTGATGACGGCGGATGGAGAACTGCGAACCGTGAGTCGAAATGACGACCCAGAGACGTTCAACGCAGTCATTGGAAGTTTCGGCTTGCTGGGTGTGATCACCCGGGCACGGCTACAGATGAAGAAGATCACTTCCGGCCTGGTTGAGGCCAAGGCGGTCTCGGCGGGAAATCTCGAAACCCTATTGCGCCTGACCGACGAGGCCAAGGACCAGTGGGAGTACGTTGTCGGCTGGATCGATGCCTTTCCCCGGGGCCGAAAGCTGGGCCGGGGCCTGCTGCACTTCGCACGACATCTGGAACCCGGCGAGGATGCCGAACCCGCGCAGACCCTCCGGGCCGAGGCCCAGGACCTCCCGGAAGATGTCTTCATGATGCCGAAATCGGCAATCTGGCGGCTGATCAAGCCCTTCACCAATCGCCTCGGCATGAAGTGGATCAATCGGTTGAAGTACCTCAGTGGAGCAACTCTCGGAGAGGGGGCGATCTATCGCCAGACCTTTGCCGAATTCTCTTTCCTGCTGGACTACGTTCCCAACTGGAAGAGAATCTACCGCCCTGGTGGTTTAATCCAGCACCAGAGTTTCGTGCCTGTCGACCAGGCCGAAGCTGTCTTTCGCAGGCAACTGGAGGCCTGTCAGAAAGCCCGTTTGCCCTCCTTTCTCGGTGTTGTCAAGCGTCATCGTCCGGATGATTTTCTGATGGGCCACGGGCTGGATGGATTTTCACTGGCGTTGGATTTTCCTGTCATTGCCGGTCGACAGGAGCGGTTGTGGCAGTTGGTGCGCACGATGGCCGAAGATGTCGTCGATGCCGGAGGGCGATTCTATGCCGCCAAAGATGCGGCTATCCCCGGAGAACTCTATCGGGCGTCGTTTCGAGAGGACCAGGTCGAGCGGCTTCTGGCCCTCAAGGCCGAGTTGGATCCCCAGGCCCTTTTGCGTACGGCCCTGGGTGACCGGCTTTTGGAGGCATGGCAGTGACCCGGCGCCTTCTTGGACTGGGTATCGGGCTCATGATCGTATTGGGTCGGATCGGGTGGGGAGAATCATCAGATCAATCCCTGTTGTTTTACGCCGAGACCGGCAATGAACACCGAGTTGTCGCTTCTCAAGGTGCAGACCAATCGTTCAACCCGGCTTCGGTCATCAAGGTGGCGACGTCGTTACTGGCGTTGGAGACCCTGGGGCCAGACTCTCGTTATGAGACAAATTTTGTCTGCCTGGGGCAATGCTCGATTGAAAATGGCCTTCTGCAGGGCGATCTGGTGATCATTGGTGACGCCGATCCTGATTTTCATGCCGAGAACGCCTGGCTGGTAGCGCGTGAACTCGCATTGCTCGGCATCAACGGGATCGCGGGGGATCTGGTCATCGAGGGAGTCTTCTTCCAGGGTTGGGAACACGGTGTCGAGAAAAGGCAGACGGACACTCTTCGCCGGGCCCGGCTGATGGGGGGGCGGTTTCAGCAGGCACTGGATGTTACGCGCTGGGACCGATCTCTCCACGCCACATGGGATGAAGCGGCTACTCGCCATGGGTGGGCGCCGGATGCGAAACCGGCTATTTCCTTGGGGGAAACCGTGCAAATGGGACACGGCGGGAACGCCGCCCTTCACCCGGTGGTTCGGCACCGATCCAATCCCCTGGCCTTGACACTCAAGCGGTTCGATACCTTCTCCAATAACGACATCATCAGGGTCGCGGATCCAATCGGCGGTCCGACGGCAATCGAAAGGCTGCTCGAAGAAATTGCGGGTGATCTGCCCGGAGAAATCAAGGTCACCACCGCCTCAGGAGAGAGGGTCAACCGTCTGACTGCCCGACAGGTCGTCAAGTTGCTGTGGGCCTTTGAAGCCACGTGTCGTGAAATGGAACTGGATCCGAGCGATATTCTCCCGGTTCCCGGTTGTGACCCCGGATCCCTGCCGAGGATGTTTCCCCGGCTGGCACAAGGAGAGAACGCCCGCACGGCCATCGTCAAGAGCGGCACACTGACCAACACCGACGGTGGAGTTGCCGTTCTTGCCGGATTCTTTCGGTCCCTCAAGGGAGAAACGGTGGCTTTTTGTGTTGCAGCACCCCGTTCCGGTAGGCGGTTGACACACTTTCGATTGGCAGAGCAGGACTGGTTGCTGGACCTGATGGACTCAGTTGGTGGAGCCGAACGTCGAATCTGCGGGACTGGGCTGGCCTATTCAGATACGATGGCGGACGCTCGGGTCACCCGTCAATCGGTGGCCGATAAATAATACGGAGAATCCAATGCTGCGAAATGAAGTCGAGAGAATTTGGCCGGAACTGGAATGGATCGAAGATCAGGATCTGAGGAAGCGCACAACTGACTGTTGGGTCAGGGCCTTTGAACTGTCGCCGCTGGCGCCGGCGGATCTCGAAGCGATACCTTTCACCCTCAAAGTACCCGATTGCCCGGTGACCTTCATGGCCCACAAACGCCTGGTGGTTCATGTGTCACGGGATGCGGCGGCCAAGACCACCGAGTTCTGCGGCGAAGCCCTGCCGATAGATATGGACACCGTCATAGCCGGGGCGATTCTGGCTGACGTCGGCAAGGTCCTGGAGTACGAGAGTGATGGAGAGGGCGGCAGTCGCCAGAGTGCACGTGGAAAATACCTGCGTCACCCCTTTACCGGGGTCTCACTGGCGATGGAGTGCGGCCTGCCCGACGCGGTTTCTCATATCATCGCTACCCACGCCGGCGAGGGCAACATGGTTGCCCGCACCACCGAGGCATGGATCGTTCACCACGCGGACTTCATGACGTATGAACCGTTCGTGAAGCGGTTGGAACTGTAGCGACCAGGATAAGAATACGATTGAACCGCCAAGGGAACGCAAAGAGAGTGTTGTAAACAGCCTCCTCGGAATTCTTTACGGCTCGACCTTTTCGTTGGACTGATCACAGTACTCTTGTGAATTCCTGGGCTTTGGGTTATCCCGGCCAGACCTCGAACCCCGCGACTCTGAAGTGGTTGTCGAATGTGAAGGCCATCGAGATACCGGAGTGCTTCATCACCGCAAATGAGAGGCAATCGGTGAAGCTGAATGGCTGGTCGGCGAACTGCTCGAGCAGATCGACAGCGCGCATTTCATCGTCTCGACCGGTTCTGATGATCGTCAGTTCGTTCGAAGTGAAGAGTGAGCGTGCTCGTTCGGCGGCAAAGTGATTTCCCGCGCGTCGGGCCAGCAGGGTCAAGGTCTCGTCGAGAATATGATTCGTCGTGAAGCACCGCTGCGAGCCGGCGGCAAGTTTGCCCCATGCGGTGACAGCGATTGAGTGGTATTGGTCGCGCGCAACATACCGGGCGACGAAGGCGCCGGTGTCGATGAAGATCATCCGTCCGCCTGAGCTTCCTCGTAAAGGTATTGATCGTGCTCCTGGGAAATGTCGGACGGCGCTTCGCCCAGGAAAATTCCGGAGTCGGCAAACAGCGGGTCTTCCCTGCGCTCCGGCGGTGGAGTCGATACCGTGGCTGTCAGAGATCTTCGAACCAGTTCACCAAATGAAATTCCGGCCGCCATCGCTTGCTCTTGAGCCTGGCGCTTGAGTTCCTCGGGCAGCATGATCGTCGTTCGGTTCATTAGTTCTCCATAGCCATAATAACATAGCCATACCCTGCTGTTATTCGATAGCCTGCCGCAGCACCTTCGCCATCCGTTTGACGCCCTCTTCGATACGTTCTGTAGAACTGGTCGAGTAATTCATGCGCAGGGTGTTCTCGTGGCCGCCGTTGGGGAAGAACGCCCCACCGGGAACAAAGGCGACATCTTCAACGAGGCACAGCTCCAGAATTTCCCGGGCATTAAGACTCTCCGGCAGAGTGATCCAGAGGAACATGCCGCCTTCGGGCCGAGTCCATGTGATTCCATCGGGGAACTCTGCCTCCATCGTGCGCAGCATGACGTCCCGCCGGCTTCGGTAGAGGTCGATGACGCCCTGGATGTTACGGTCGAGGCCATAGGTTTCAAGGTAGCCGGCAAGTTGCATCTGGCCCAGCGTCGAAGTGTGAAGGTCGGCCGCCTGTTTGACGAAGACGTATTTCTGGAAGAGTTCCGGCGCAGCGGAGAGCCATCCCAGTCGGAGCCCGGGGCAGAAGACTTTGGAAAAGGTGCCGAGGAAGACGACCCACTCATTGCCTTCGAGGCTCTTGAGCGGCGGCACCGATTGGCCTTCGAAGCGCACCTCGGCATACGGGCTGTCTTCGATGACGGGAACTTCGAAGCGCCTGGCGAGGTCCATCACGCCCTTGCGCCGCTCCAGGCTCCAGGTATTTCCGCTGGGGTTCTGGAAATCCGGGATGACGTAGATGAAACGTGCATTGGGGATCCCGCTGAGCCGGCGTTCAAGGTCTGAGACCACCATGCCGTCATCGTCAGTCTCGATTTCGACAAACTGAGGCTCGTAGGCCTTGAAGGC
>JAOZPW010000046.1:0-2239 GCA_029932545.1 Thermoanaerobaculales bacterium
GTGCCGGGATTTACTGATTTCTCAGGATTGATCGTCAATGGGAATATTACGTGGGCCTTGGCTCACGGTTCCAAATTGCGGCTGGATCTTCTGCGGCAGCCATTTGCCTCCAACTACGATTTCAATTCGTACTACACGGCAACCGGTGGCCGTCTCTTGTATGACCTCGACCTTGGTCGTTTCTATGGTCAGGCCAGGGCCCGGATTCAGACCAACGACTACGAGATCCCCGACAGTCTTCTGGGTGTCAAGCGCTCTGATGACTTGATGATTCTTGGTGCAGGATTGGGATTCCGGCTCACCGACAAGGTATCGCTTCGTGCCAGTTACATTTACGAGGATCGTGACTCCCTCGATCCCTACGGCTACCTCAACAAGGTGTGGCTTGTTGATCTGATCATCGGATATTGAGCCTTAGGGTCGGTGGGGCTGAGCTGAATCGAGTGAGAGGCTGAAGCGTGAAGGTCCGTTGTTCCATTATTCTCGTGACGTTACTGGCGGTCGCCCTATGCGGGATGGCCGACAGCCCTGAAACGGGATACATGGTAGGCGCCGGTGACATCATTGAAGTGATTTCCTTTCAGCACGAAGAGCTCTCTGGGTCTTTTCAGGTTTCGGAGAATGGTGTGATCGCCTACCCGCTGATTGGGCAGGTCGAGGCGGCCGGCCGGACAGTAGCCGACATCTCGGCGGAGTTGGAGCGACTGCTCGAGAAGGACTTTTTTGTTGATGTCCAACTGAGTGTCAAGGTCCGAGAACATCGGTCCCAACCGGTCGTGGTCCTTGGTGAGGTGCGCCGCCCCGGGACTGTCTTCTTGAATGGGACGACGATGTTGACAGATCTCATTGCTGAAGCCGGAGGCCTTGCAGCCGGGGCCGGTCCGAACATCGAACTCAGGCGGGTAGGAGCAGAAGAGACCCTGGTGTTCTCGACCGAGAAAGTCAGGACCGGGGAAGAAGGCAGAGACATTGAAATTCAAGTAGGGGATGTGGTTTCTGTCTCCTCGAAACAGCTCTTTTTCATTACGGGAGAGATCAGTTCACCGGGACAATACGACATTTCCCGGGGACTGACGCTGATGCGGGCAGTTTCTCAGGCCGGAGGCTGCAGCAAGTTTGCTTCCAAAATCATCGAAATCCACCGAGATGTCGGTGGCGAAAAGGTCATCGAGACCCACAACCTCGGGGATATTCGCAAGGGCAAGGCTGAAGATCCGGCCATCTTGGCCGATGATGTGCTCATCGTACGGCGGCGCTTTTTCTAGGAGATGTCGCCGTGAGATTGACCAAGAGCTTTCGGCATAGTATTTTAAAGGTGATAGGAGCGGGCATGAAGGCGAGAATCTTGATTTTTTCGATGGTTGTGGCGTTAGTATCTGGCGCCATGTTCCCTGCCGCCGCCTGGGCGCAGGATGAAGGTTACGAACGTCCGGTGACCCAGACAGAGTTTGCCATCGGGGTGGTGGGAGCGATTCTCGGGCAGGACAGGTCCCTCATCGATGGCGCCGAGGCCATGAAGGTTCTCAAGGATCGGGGAATAGTTCCGGCAACGTGGACCGGGGAAGGTAACGTCTCGATGGGCGATGCCGCTCATGCCTTCCAGCAGCTGGGATTTCAGATCTATGTCGAAGAGTCGGAACTTCTGTTGTCCTCAGGTGTTTTTGAGCAGATCCTCAGGCACCATATGGGCGAGATCAAGAAGACCAAACATCACTGGGATATTGTCCATCATTTTTCGATGGGCCTGGAACTTGGGGAATACCGCGAGAGAATTCTCGGTCCTAATGATGAACATGGAGGATCACCTATCAGCCCTTCGGGCTTTTGAGTTTCCTGGATTGAAGATTTCAGCGGCGCTTCGGCGCCGCTTTTTTCTATACGCCCAGTGCGGCTCGAAGGTCGGCAAGAACCGGTTCGAGGTCGCTGATGCCTTTGTCCGCTGCCAGTTCGCCAAGCGTGCCCCAGTAGGGTTCCCCGCAGCGGATACAAACAATATTGTGTTCGGCGAGGATCCGGACGGCCTTGGGAAAGGCCTCGACCAGATCTTCCACGGGCGTCATCGCAGTGATCTCAATCATGAGGTCCATTCTAACCCGTTCCCGTTCCCGAGCCCGTTCCCGTTCCCGTTCCCGAGCCCGAGCCCGAGCCCGAGCCCGAGCCCGAGCCCGAGCCCGAGCCCGAGCCCGATGTCGATGTCGATGTTACGCCCACTCCTGACCCGGTCAAGGTATGATTTGCT
>JAOZPW010000046.1:2339-17310 GCA_029932545.1 Thermoanaerobaculales bacterium
CGATGTCGATGTCGATGTTACGCCCACTCCTGACCCGGTCAAGGTATGATTTGCTCCCTGTTTCCTGCTCCCTCGCGAGGGAGCCGCAGCCGATTCGTTGCCGAGGATCCGGCTGGCCTCTCTTTGGGAACCGCGATACACTGAAGCGACGCAGACAGGAGATGACGCATGGATTACGAAAATCTGAATCTCGATCTTCGGGGCAGGGTGCTCTGGATTACCATCAATCGTGCAAAGAAACTCAATGCCTTGAATATTGCGACGGTAGGAGAAATTGACCGCGCCATCGGTGAGGCTGCCGATAACTCAGAGGTTTGGGCAGTCTGTATCACCGGCGGTGGCGACCGGTCATTTGTTGCCGGCGCCGATATCGAAGAACTCAACACGCTCGGCCCGATTGAGGCCAAAGATTTTGCCGAGCGGGGCCAGGCGGTCTTCGGCCGCATCGAAAAGATGCGCAAGCCTGTCATCGCCGCCGTCAATGGATTCGCTTTTGGTGGTGGTTGTGAACTGGCAATGGCATGTCATTTTCGGATCGCCACAACGGCTGCCGTTTTCGGTCAGCCCGAGGTGAAGTTGGGATTGATCCCAGGCTACGGCGGGACTCAAAGGCTGCCGCGTTTGATTGGGCGCGGGCGTGCCATGGAGTTGCTTCTGAGTGGGCGAAACGTTTCAGCGGAAGAGGCTGAACGCATTGGTTTGGTCAATCGAGTGTGTGAGCCCGAAGAGTTGGAAGGAGTTGTCGAGGAATTCCTGAAGCCGATTCTCCGCAACGGACCTCTGGCCGTGGCCCACTGTATCGAGGCAGTGAATCGAGGCCTCGGCCTCTCGCTCGATGAAGGGTGCGCAGTTGAGGCCACCCTGTTCGGAGTGGGGGCCTCAAGTGCTGAAATGACGGAGGGCACGGCTGCTTTTCTTGAGAAGCGGCGGGCCGATTTCCGCGGGGGGAGTTGAAGGGCTTGAGTTCGGCAGGTTTGACAGGCCATTTCAGGGCCTCTTTGGGGCCGGGTTGCACTCCACAAGAGGGTGGGTGCGGCCGATGGAGGAATGCCTGGCCCGGAGGGCTGGGGATTTTTCTTGTCGTTGTTCTGATCCTGAACGTTGGTGTTTGTTTCGTGGATGCCAACCCACTGTTTGATGCGTGGGGGCAGGTTCAAAACGCCCTCGCCGTCGATCAGGAACAGAACCTCGAGGTCAGTCTTCAACGGCTCTTGATTGTCAAGAAGGAACTCGGCCTCGACCGTGTGACTCCCTTTGCCCAAGCCCTGACGGAAGCGTCCGTCGGCCGCCCCGGCCCAGTTGGAAACCTGCTCCTGGAATCGGCGAAGCGTCTGGATCCTCTTCTTCCTGGGCCCCGCTTCATGATGGGAAGACGGGCATGGAAAAGTGGGAATCGGGTCAAAGGCCTGGGCGAATTCGCAAACGGCGCCGTCAACATGGTGCGGTTGCGCTCGGTGCGTCGTGCGGTGATAAGTTCCTGTATTCCATGGATTTTAATAACTCTGGGCTTTTCGGTGGTGGCGGCGATCGTTGTGCAGGTTGTGGCATTTTTCCGGTTGATTGCGGCAGATGCCTACATCCTTGGACTCCGCCTCTTCAGCAGAATTAACGCCTTGATATTTGCCGCTGTCGTTGTGAGTCTGCCGCTGTTTGCCGGTTTGGGACCGGTATGGGTGTTGATCTACCTGTTCTCTCTAATATGGATCTATATGGCCTCTTTCCAGAGGATTACCGCCGTTATCTCATTGGTCGTGATTGCTTTGATTGTGCCGCTCCTCGGGCTTTGGCAGAATGTTTGCCTGGCGCCGGCGCAACTCCAGGACAGAGTGATCGAAGTATTGACCGAGCGGAAGGCAGATTTTGTCACTCTTCGAGAGTTCATCGATTTGGAGACGGAATTCAAGGGGTCTGCCGCCTACCACATTGTGGCTGGCGAGCTGCTGAGGTTGCACGGTGACCGGGAACTGGGACGGCTGGAGTTCGAAAAGGCGACCATGGTTTCGTTAAATTCAGTCCTGCCTCGGCTTTTTCTTGGTGCCTATGCGCTTGAAGATCGGGATCCATGGCGGGCACTGGAACTGCTCAGCAAGGTTGTGGAGATGGACCCAAACGGCGCGCTGGGCCATTACAATATGGCAATTGCGTTAGACCTGACCCGCCGGTTCGATGAGGGAGATGCGGAGAGGCGTAAGGCGCGGGAACTTGCAAAGGGACCTCTCGAGAGTCTTGGGATTCCGGGTCAGGAAGATCGAGTTCTGTTCCCCCTGATCGGGTCCGGCATCGTTCAAGGTCTTGCCGAGAGCGCCCCTCCTGGCATTCAGTTTGCCTTGGATAATCGAGTGCAGGGGCGGAGCCTCTTTGGCACGGATGCGTTTTCTCCTCTTTCTCTTGCCGCACTGGTTGGGATCGTGGTCGGGGCCGGAATGTTATTCGTCCGGAGGCGATGGTACGGTCCGGCCCTCGAGTGTGGAAAATGTGGACGGGTATTCAGGCCCGAGGACAAGAGTTCGTATTGCGAACAATGTGTATCCGTTTTTTTGAAGCGGAATGCCGTTTCGATTGAACAGCAGACTGCAAAAGCGGCCCAGGTCCGGCGATGGGAGCTCATGAACGGTCTGGTGGTCAGGGGGCTTGGAGTGGCCGTTCCCGGAGGGCGGCAGATCGTCGGCAGGCGTGTCGTATCCGGGATTCTCTTGAATTTCATCGTATGGCTTCCGTTGCTTGGCGCTGTGGCCTGGGTGCCGCTCTTTCTGCGAACGATCGAGCCTTCCCTTCCATTGAGGGGCCTGCAGTTGGGTCTGGTTTTCGCTGGTGGTGCGGGGTGGGTTGTAGCGGCATTGTCCGCTTGGAGTCGGCGGTAAGATGGCACTCGAAGGTACGCTCCGGGATTTTTCGTTCGCCGATATTCTGCAGCTGATTTCTCTACAGCGCAAGACCGGGGTCTTGACGCTGAAGGACGCCGAAAACGTTGTTACGATCTCCTTTCTCGATGGGAGCAGTATTGGTTCCTCATCGTTGAGTCAACACCCTGAAGATCGCATCGGGTTGATTCTGCTCAAACGTGGCGAGATTACTGAGAATGAGCTTGAGACGGCGCTCAAAAGGCAGGAGGAGACCCTTCAACGGTTGGGTCGGATCCTGATTGATTACAAACTGGTTGACGGCGAGGCCGTCAGGGTTGCGCTCAGCAAGCAGATACTTCAGATCGTCTATCGGGTGTTCAGGTGGGGAGACGGGGACTACCATTTCTCCCAAGAGACTGACATTGATTACGACCGTGACTTGATGAGGCCGATGGCGGCTGATTCGATCATCATGGAAGGCGCCCGGATGACTGATGAGTGGCCTTTCATTGATCAGAGGATTCCTGATCGTGAGGCCGTTTTCATCAAGGTCTCTCCGGATCGGAAGTTCGAGATTGGCGAAGAGGACGACGACGACTTCGAGAACCTCGGCTTCAGCTTCACGGAGACCCCCGAGGAGTCTGTTTCCGAGGCCAAGCCTCAGGATGATCGTCTGCTTCCCGTGCAGTTTGAGATCTATGGACTGGTCAATGGCGTCCTCTCCGTCAATGAGTTGATTGCCGAGAGTCCGTTTGTTGAATTCGAGACCTGTAAGGTCCTGGCTGATCTTCTCGACAGAGGTGTCATTCGGACGGCCAGCCAGGAAGAGGTGGCAAGGTCGCTCAGTCGGATCATGGAGCCGGTTGCGGAAAAGAGTTCTGTCGGGTTCGGGATTGTGCCCTGGTTGGCTGTACCGTTCCTGGTGCTTTTTGGTTTTTCGCTCTCCGTGATGCCTCACAATACGGCCAACCCCGGCTTTGGGCTGATTTCCAGAGTTTGGGACGGGTGTATTTTGGAGGGTGTTTCCTGGTACCGCATTGATCGCTTGAGCTGTGCGGCTGAATCGCAGTTCTTCCTCGAGGGGTTGTATCCGGAAAATGCTGAAGAACTGATTGAAAAATTGGCCTCCCTGCAGGATGGATTTGCGGACCCGTGGGACCAGAACTATCGCGTTACGACGCGAAGCTCGAAATTGGTGGTTTCAGGGCTCGACGCCTCGGGTCGACGGTCACCCCGCTTGCTGCTCAATCGACCGCTAGCATGGGAAGGGGAGGGCGGAATCGGCGCATACGAGGGCCCGGGCGTTCGGCTGTTGTCCCGCTGACAGGGAATTATCAACCTAAGCTGAGCGATTCTCATCGGCGATCTTTGCGAGATCTCTTCGTATTCTTGTCTTCTTCGAAAAAAGACTTGACAATAGAAGGCTCAGGTTTTAGAATTCAAATTGACAATGAAACTTGAGGAGGACCATAGCATGTCTCGTGTCATAGGAATCGATCTCGGAACCACCAACTCGGTGGTAGCAGTGATGGAAGGCGGCAAACCAGTCGTCATCCCGAATCAAGAAGGCAATAGGACCACGGCATCTGTGGTCGCATTTACGGAAAATGGGGAGCGGCTGGTTGGGCAGGTGGCCAAGCGCCAGGCAGTGACCAATCCTGAGAACACGGTTTTTTCATCAAAGAGGTTTATGGGTCGCCGATTCGACGAGGTCGCATCGGAGATCAAGACCGTGCCATTCAAAGTGGTCAAGGGTGAAAACAACACCGCACGAATTGAGGCCGCCGGCAAGGTTTACTCCCCGCAGGAGATTTCAGCCATCGTGCTTCAGAAGCTCAGGGGCGCGGCTGAGGACTATCTCGGTGAGAAGGTCGAGAAAGCCGTCATTACCGTTCCGGCCTATTTCAACGATGCTCAGCGTCAGGCAACGAAAGACGCCGGCCAGATTGCCGGGTTGGAAGTGCTCCGCCTGGTGAACGAGCCGACCGCTGCGGCTTTGGCTTACGGGCTGGACAAGAAGGACGACGAAACCATTGCCGTGTTTGATTTTGGCGGTGGTACCTTTGATATCTCCATTCTGGAGGTTGGTACGGGCGTAGTTGAGGTCAAGGCGACCAACGGCGACACCCATTTGGGTGGCGACGACATTGATCAGGTGATCATTGATTGGTTGGTTGATGAGTTCAAGAAGGATCAGGGTATTGACCTGTCCAACGACAGTATGGCCCTGCAGCGGCTGAAGGAAGGCGCCGAGAAGGCCAAGATGGAGCTTTCGGCGACGATGGAAACTGAGGTCAACCTTCCCTTCGTTACGGCTGATGCTTCGGGCCCCAAACATCTGGCCATCAAGCTGAGCCGTTCCAAGCTTGAACAGATGATCCAGCCCCTGGTGGATCGCACAATGGAGCCGTGCAAGAAAGCATTGTCGGATGCAGGCCTTTCGCAAAAGGACGTCGACGAGGTTGTATTGGTTGGTGGATCGACGAGAATTCCCATGGTCCAAAAGGCTGTGGCCGACTTCTTCGGCAAAGAGCCCAACCGGGGCGTCAATCCTGATGAGGTCGTTGCGGTCGGCGCAGCAATTCAGGCCGGTGTTCTCGCTGGTGAGGTCACTGATGTCCTGTTGTTGGATGTCACTCCTTTGTCCCTGGGTGTAGAGACGCTTGGAGGCGTTACCGACATTGTCATCCCCAGAAATACCACTATTCCAATCAGTAAGTCCAAGGTGTATTCGACGGCGGATGACAATCAGAATCAAGTTGAAATCAATGTCTTGCAGGGTGAACGTTCGATGGCGCCCGACAACAGGACTCTGGGTCGGTTCCACTTAATGGGAATTCCGCCTGCACCGCGAGGAGTGCCCCAGATCGAAGTGACCTTTGACATCGATGCCAACGGCATCCTCCATGTTGGCGCGAAGGATCGGGGTACGGGGGTCGAACAAAAAATCCAGATCAGCGGTTCTTCGGGTCTGTCGGAGGACGAGATCGGCAAAATGGTTGATGAGGCCCAGGCTCATGCCGGGGATGATGAGACCAAGCGGCGTCAGATCGAAAGTCGAAACAAGCTCGACGGATTGGTCTACTCGACCGAGAAGCTGGTCACCGAGAACAAGGAGAAACTGGCGGAGGACGATGTGGCGTCGATTGAGAGCGCCCTTGCCGAATCCAAGAGCGCGCTCGAAGACGGGAGTCCCGAAGACATGGACGCGGCCTATGAGAAATTAACCGCTGCCAGTCACAAGGTTGCCGAGACGCTTTATCAGAGCCAAGCGCAACAGCCCGGACCGGATACCGGCGCACCAACAGATGCACCGCCCTCCGAGGCAGCGGGACCCGAAGACGATGTCATTGACGCCGATTTTGTCGATGTTGATGCCGAGGCCGACCAGTAGGAGAGTGTTTGATGGCGCCCGGAACCTTTCCGGGCGCTATATTCCTTTGGTAGGTGTTACATTGGAGTGGCAAGAAGGAAGAGAATGAAGTCAAAGCCTCGCTATAGAATGATCTCCTGGGTGGCAGAACGCTACAGTGTTCACCCACAAACCCTGCGTCTGTGGGAACGAGAGGGATTGCTCAGTCCTGCCCGCTCTCGGGGCAACACTCGTTTGTACGATGAGGTGACCTGTGATCGGCTTGAGACCGTCATCGCCCTCACCAGGGATCTCGGTGTCAATCTGGCTGGTGTTGAGATTATTCTCAATCTGAGAGAGCAGGTTCAAAAACTCCAAAAGGACAACGAGATCCTGGCTGACCTGGTCAGGCATCACCTGAGTTCTGAGAGCGAAGTGCCGAGATACCATGCGTTGGTTCGGGTCGAGAGCGGGACGATTCAGGTTGTCGAGGACGATTCCGTCTAGCATGGGTCATCGGGGCGGCTTCCGTCAGGACAAGTCTGAAACTGCAACACTTCAGTACTATCTGAACGAAATCTCCAAGTATCCAGGTTTGGCTCACGAAAGAGAACGAGAACTTGCAGCGCAAGTCCAAGCTGGAGACGAAGAAGCCGTGAGAGAATTGGTTGTTGCCAACCTGAAGTTCGTTGTGGCGTATGCCAAACGGTATCGGGCTTCCACAATTTCTTTCCTTGACATCATTCATGAAGGCAATCTCGGTCTGATACAGGCTGCGAAGAAGTACGACCCGTTCAAAGAGGGTCAGGACGTCAAGTTCATTACCTATGCGGTGTGGTGGATTCGTCAGGCGATACTCCATTTTCTCGCCGAGAACGGAACGGCCTTCCGGTTGCCTCAGAAACAGGCCAATACTCTCTACAGGCTTGAAAGGGTCCGGAATTTGTTGTCCGAACGGCAAGGGAGACCACCGACCGATTTGGAACTTTCCCGGGAGCTGGAGATTTCCATCGAGGACGTTCGTGTTCTCAGACGGGCGTCCCAGACCTCACTGTCGCTGAATTCTCATGTTGATGAGAGTGGCGATTCGGAAATCGGGGACCTTCTTGAGCAGACGATCTTCCCGGATACCGACGAGACGCTCCTGCGGAAGTCATTTGCGCATGCTTTAGGAGATGCTCTTGATGGTCTTCCGGGCCGAGAGCGGGAGGTATTGGTCCTTCGATTCGGTTTGGTTGACGACAATCCCCGGACTCTCAGGGAGATCGGGATTCTGATGGGGTTATCGCGAGAGCGGGTTCGCCAAATCGAGAGCCGTGCTCTTTCCCGGTTACGGAGGTCACATTTGCAGCAGGATTTGATCGCCTACTTGAAGACGTAGCCCAAAAAAGCTGAAACCATTAGGTTTCAGCTTTTTTGGGAGCTATCAGCTATCAGCTATCAGCACAGCGGTTTCCACCGTGACAGAAAGCTCAGGTCAGCAGGTCTCTATTCGGTCGGGGCGTCCATTTGAGGCGGGGGGCCGCCCATCCCGCCCAACAGACCGCCGAGGAGCCCCTGCAACATCTGATCGAGTTCTTCCGAGGTATTGGCCTGGGCAACCTGATCAACGAATGCCTCGGCCATACCGACCATCATCATAATCTGCATCTTCTGCTCTGCGATGGTTTCCGGAGTGATTTCTTCCAACTTGGTACGCATCTCAGCGACTTCCGTGTCCCAGTCTGTTGCCATGTCGGTCGGCACCCACCGTCCTTCGACCTTGGTCATCTCGACTTCCTCTGGTTCTTCATCCGGAGCCGAAATTTTCAGTTTTGCCGTGGTGTCGGTTTTTTCCAGGACTTCAATGCCCATCCCTTTGACTTTTGCGAGAAAATCGTTCTCGAATGCGTTCTCTTCGGTTGCGGCGGAGGCCTTTTTGGCAACATCCATCAGCTCTTTGCCGGTCGTCGCCATGAAGTGACCCCAATTGATCGTCTCAAGTGACTTGAGGTTGCTGAGGTCACTGTTGACCAGGGAGCTCAAGACCAGGGCTGCAGTATCCCAATTCTCGGCAATCTCGTCCTGACTGTCCTTGGCCATCGCGAACATTTGCGAACCGAGGAAAAGATCCTTCTTGTCCTGGAGAACGACTGCAGTCTTGCGAAGAACAACAAAACCCTTATCCCACACTTCCTTGTCAACCTTGGTAGCAAAAAGATGGGTCAGGTCGTTGATGTCCTTCTGGTATGTCGGTGGCAGGGCTTCCCAGACAACCTCCGGATGGCCATCTGCAATTTTCTCGGCAACGAATCGGATGGTACCGTCGGGACTTGAGGGAATCTGGTCAGCGGTTGCGACAGCTTGCCCACCGCAGGCTGCGATGATGGCGAGTGCCAGGATGAAAAGGGCCGTGTGGTGTTTTTTGGTAGTCATAGTCGAATCTCCTTTTTCTACGAAACCGGGACTTTATCAGAAAACTGACGGTCTCGGGGGATGAAACGTAAGAGGCGCCATGAAGTTCTATGGCTATCAAACCCGAGCCCGAGCCCGTTCCCGTTATCGTTGTCGAAATGTGTTGTGTTAATGCTGGACTCACACAACCGGTCCAGTGATTTTTCAGCCGCCACCGAAGGCGAGAAGAGTCGGGCGCGGCAACGGGAACGGAGGGCTCGGGCTCGGGAAAGCCCCACGGTGTGCGACCATCGGTGAACCCTACAATTACCGCCTTTTGTAGAACGTCGGCTTGGTTCTTAGTCAAGATCAATATCCCGCAACGGCCGTGTGCCGTCGTCTTTCTCCGCAGCGCCTTTCATCAGTTCTGCAAAACGATCCTCCATCAGGCGGCTACGATCATTCTCCTTTCGCAGAGCCTCATCCATCTTGTCGGCGGCGCGCTGCTGTTCGGCCTTGAGCCCGTCAACCCGTTGATTGAAATCGATCGTCACCTTCTTTTCGAGGGGCGCTTCGTGGTGAACGATGACTCCGGCCTCGACATCGACGGTCAGGGCGGATCCGCAGTGGGGGCAGGTCAGATTTCGTGTCGCGCTCATGTCGTCCTCCCAACCTTCTTGATCAATTGATTTGCGGCAACCAAAATCGGATCCCAAACTGAAGCAAAGGGTGGCGAATAGACCAGGTCCAGCCCCTGTACGTCAGCAACGGTCATGTGGGAGGCAAGGGCTGTAGCGAGAGTATTGATTCGCAAAGCGGCGCCCTCACGGCCCACCATCTCGCCACCCAAGAGGATTCCGGTCGGGCCGTCGGCGACCAGGGTGACATGAATCGGCGACGATCCAGGGAATCCATGGGCTCTCGACTGCTGCTTGATGGTGACCGAAACGGGGTCGAACCCCTCGGACCGTGCCTGCTCCAGGCCAAGGCCGGAGCGGGCTACTTCGAGGTCGAAAACCTTGAACCCGGTGGTTCCGACGACCCCGGCAAACTGCTGCCCGGCGCCGACGGTGTTTGCTCCGGCAATCCGGCCGTGTTTGTTTGCCGTCGTGCCAAGGGGAGCCCATGCGTTCCGACGCAAGACTCGGTGATACGACTCGGCGCAGTCTCCTGCAGCCCAGATTCCCTCAACCGAGGTTTGCTGGTATCGATTGACCCAGATGGCCCCTGTCTCTCCAATGCGCAAACCGGCTTCCGTCGCCAGTGTGACGTTGGGGCGTACGCCGACGGCCTGCAAGACGAGATCGGTCTCATACCGGCCCTCATCCGTCATCACTGCCGCAACGGTCCCGTCCACTCCGGCTTCGGCGCCGGTGATGTCCATGCCGGTATGAATTTCAACACCGTGTCGATCGAGTTCGGCAACGACAAGAGAAACCGTTTCATCGGACCATCCGCGGAGAATACGGGGACGTTTCTTGAGAATCTGGACCTTGAGCCCCAGTTCGGTCAGGACGTGGCACATCTCCATACTGACGAAACCGGCGCCGAGAACAACGGCCTTCGCCGGGGCATTGGCGGCGATATGGCGTTTGATCAGGCGGCCGTGGTTCAGATTCCTCAAATGAAAGACGCCGGGCAGGTCGAACCCCGGCAGGGAAAGGTAGTTCGCAACGGCTCCGGTCGCAATGACCAGTGCGTCAAACGGCTCCTCTGAATCGGTGCCGGTCCCTCGATCTCGTACGGTGACGATGCGGCGTTCGGCGTTCAGCCCCACCACGTCGTGGCCAAGGCGGAGATCGATGCCCCGCTTCTGGGCCTTGTCCGGCGTCAGCACAACCAGATCCTCAATATCACGTGAGGGGTCCCCAATGTTGTAAGGCATGCCGCAGGCCCCATAGGAGATTCGGTCGCCGCGTTCGAAAACGATGACATCGGCATCAGGTTGTCTGCGCTTTGCCTGTGAAGCGGCACTCATGCCCGCTGCGACGCCACCGATCACTACGATTCTTGGACTGCTCATGGAACCTCCCGAGGGCCTACCTCAGGAACAATACTAACTCGGCGACCCCGAAGCCAATGGAGAGAGGGGGAGAAAGGGGGGCGGGACTGCTATCCTTCATTGGAGGCTCTGTCTGGAGGTACAGGATGGATGCGGCTCGAATATTTTTGGTCATCACGCTGGGGCTCGCCACCCTGGTCTGCGGAGGTTGTGAAGATACGACACCCGACCCTGAGGCCCGCATTGCGGTCGAGCAGGCCGTAACCACGTATCTTCATGCCTTGACGGAGGCCTATTCAAACCTCAGCATTGAGCCGATCGAGGATTTGGCCACGGGTGCCGAGGTCCAGGGGGTCCGCAAGATGCTCAGAGGTCTTGCCGGGACCGGCGATCGGGTGGAGGCTCGACTCCGCTCTGTGGAATTCACGCGCATCGATATTTTCCGAGTGATCAACGCAACCGTTGCGACCACCGAGGTCTGGGACGTTACTCAATTTGACGCCTTCAACGGCAGGGAGAAAGGACGTAACCCAACATCGATCCAGGACTCCATTATCCAACTCCGTCTGATTGACGGGCTGTGGAAGGTGACGGGTCGGAGGGTCATCGGTCAGGAAGCAGGCCGGCGTTGGAAGATTGACGATGTCAAGCCCGAAAATCCGGAGGTCCAGTGAAGCGTCAACCGGTTGTTGTCATCGTAGGAAGGCCCAATGTCGGCAAGTCGACCCTGTTCAACAGGTTGACGAAGAGCAGGCGGGCATTGGTTCATGATCTGCCGGGAGTGACCCGAGACCGGATCGTCGGCGAGGGACCGTGGCGAGGCGGGACTGTGACCATTGTTGATACCGGTGGTTTGATCTTCGAGGATTCGGATACCTTTGTGCCGTTGATTCGCACTCAAGCCGATGTCGCCGCCCGGGAGGCGGACGCCATAGTGTTTTTGGTTGACGGGGAGACAGGGGTGATGCCTGAGGATCAGGACATTTCTCGATGGCTTCGAACCGTCGATGTGCCGGTTGTCATGGCCGTCAACAAAAGTGATCGATCGGACGTTGAAGAGCAGGCGTACGAATTTTTCTCGTTGGGTTTTGGTGAGACAGCTGTAATTTCTGCCGAACACGGCCTGGGCCTGGCCGATTTATGGGATCTCCTGGAGCCCCATCTGGACGGTGTGGAAGATGACGAGGGGGACGAGGACGAGGATCCTCGAGAGGCCCGGATCGCCATCATTGGGAGGCCCAATGTCGGGAAGTCCTCCCTGCTCAATCAACTGGTTGGTGACGAGAGAGTCCTGGTCAGTGCGGTGCCGGGTACAACCAGGGATGCCGTGGACGCGGTTTTGGAACGGGATGATGTATTTTTCCGGCTGGTTGACACAGCGGGGATCAGGAGGAAGGGCAAGACTGACAAGGGACCTGAGGTCTTGTCGGTCGTCATGGCGCGGAAACATCTGGAGCAGGCTCACGTGTGCCTGCTGGTCGTCGATGCCGTCGAAGGCATTACCAATCAGGACGTCCACGTTGCAGGATATGCATGGGAGGCGGGACGGGGAGTCATCGTCGTCGTCAACAAATGGGATCTGATTGAAGATCGGGAGACCGTCCGGGCACGAATTGAAGATCAGATTGCCCGCAACATGAAATTCATGCGGCATTCCCCGGTGGTCTTTCTTTCGGCACTGACCGGCAAGGGCGTGCACAAGCTCTTCCCCATTATGGCGGCCCTTCATACAGCGCGGGGACAGAAGATATCGACGCCGGACCTGAATCGGATGTTGAAGACTGCCTGGGAGCAGCGTCCTCCGTCGGTTCAGGGTCGCAAAGAGCCCAAGTTCTACTATGCGACCCAGACCCAAAGTGCTCCGCCGTCGTTCGTGCTTTTTACGAATCTGCCGGGCAAACCACACTTTTCGTATCTGCGGTATCTGGAAAATATCCTGCGGGAAAATCTTGGCTTGGATGGTGTCCCAATCCGGGTTATTATCAAGGGACGGAAAAGCTAAGGGCAGGCAATGGTTTTTTTCAATTACGCACTCAGGAAGCTGAACGCGAAAATCGTGTACTACGGGCCGGGTCTGTGTGGGAAGACCACCAACCTCCAGTGGATTCACGATAATTTCGAAGGGGGCAACAAGGGGAAAATGGTCTCTCTGGCCACCGAGGGGGATCGAACGATCTTCTTTGACCTTCTGCCTTTGGATATCGGAAAGATCCGTGGCATGGACGTCACCCTTCAGCTCTATACCGTGCCTGGGCAGGTTCACTACAACTCCACCCGGCAGTTGGTGTTGCGCGGGGCCGACGGAGTGGTCTTCGTGGCTGACTCTCAAAGGGCCATGCAGAGTTCCAATGGTGACAGTCTGAAAAATTTGGACGAGAATTTGGGGCTGCAGGGCATCAACCTGGCCGAGTTCCCCCACGTGATTCAGTTCAACAAGAGGGATCTTGGAGAGCTGATGAGCCTCGAAGAGATGGATGGGACACTCAATCGGTTTGACGCGCCGTTTTTTGAGTCCGTGGCAGTCGAGGGCATCGGAGTCCAAGATACGCTCGAAGGTATCGTTCGCCTGGTGATGAGGAGCCTCAAAGATCGATATGAGGCTCGAGGCATGGGCGCCCAGCCTACACGGGTGAAGGCGGCCGGGACATCGACAGGCTTGCCTGATCCTGGGGACGATTCCTCGCAACATCCGTCCGGAGTCCGGGCACTTTCAACCGCCGAGACCCCCACAATCTTCAGCGCCCCAAGTGGCGAGGACATTGGCTCTGCCGAAGGGCCCGATACGGTGGAATTCGAGAATCAAAAAGAACCGGAGATCGTATTGCCCGAGGCTCCACCGATGACCGAGTGGGGGCAGTCGGCTCCAGACGACCACAGCGCCCCGGAACCGGTCATAGAGCAATTGCCGGATCTGCCGGGAGAATCCTCGAATTTTGAGTCGATATTTGATATCCCTGCAGTCGATGTCGGACCACTGGATGGTGGCGAAGCTAAATTCATCGACGATCTCGAATTGACTCCATCTGAGGAGATTGATACCCAGACCGGACTCTTGGTGCCGCCCCTTGCCGATGGAATCGATTCTGGTGGTGTTGATCCGGTGGATCTCTTGCCGGAGGGGCACGGAAAGCCGTTCGATACCGGCGACCAGGATGTCAGTGTGGCCCAATATGACACCGCTGATGTCGATGACCTCGTTGCTTCTGTCCTGGGCACGAAGGAGGCGAAAGAGCCGGCGTTTGATGATCGGCTTGGGCATGGTGCGGACCTGCTCGAAGCATCGAGTCAACCGGAGGAAATTGCAGCGGAAAGCGCTCCCGAGGAAATCGACACCGTTGATCAGACGGCAGAGAGGGATGCCTTCGATGTTGCGCCGGAACCGGAATTGGAGGTCACCGAGGGGAGGCCTTCCACCGACAACACTGATGCCGGATGGCTGGGTGAGACAGATCCTGGTGTCGAGGTGGACCTGGAGCCTGAAGGGAGTGTGCCTGACGCCGGCCTTGAAAGGGATATGATTCAACCTCCATCTCGGCCGCCTGCCCCCGTGGCGGTGGTCTTCGATGACGGCGATCCGTTCACCGAGGCCGGTTGGGAACAGCCTGCTGCTGAGCCCCCCTTGAGTCACGGCGTCCTGGTGTTGAACGAACAGGATCAACCCCCGGTTTCGGTAACGGCCGAGCACAACAGTCTGGCCCTCAAGCTGACAGGGACAGGCGCCATCGTTGAATCGGGCCAGATGCGGGCACTTGACATCGAGGTCCCGGTTCCCGGGAACTGGGTCGGAAACCGTAAGGTGACGCTGCAGTTGCGGCTGACGTTGTTGCCCGTCACGGAGGATGAGAATGACGGAACAAATAGTCCTGCCTGAGGGGCAGGAGTCCTTCAAACTCAACGAGGTCTGTAAATTGGCCAATGTGCAGCCGTACATGCTGCGCTTCTGGGGACAGGAGTTTCCGCAGTTGGAGGCCGAAAAAAGTGGAACCGGTCAGCGCCTCTTCCGGAAAGACCAGGTTGAGTTGACCCTCGAGATCAAACACTTGCTCTTTGACGAGGGGCTGACGATAGCGGGGGCCCGAAAAAGACTTGACAATCAAAATGGGGGATCCAAGGCGGTGGCAGTGGCGTCCCCAGTCGAAAAAGAGCTTCCTCCAGCCGAGGAAAAAGAAAAGCCCAAGAAAAAGAGGCAGTCCAAGAAAAGTCCTCAACCCGAAGCTGCAGAGAAGGGTTCTGAGGACCAAAAGGTTGACAAACCCCCAGTGGAAAACGTACAACCTCTTCTCACCACATTGCGTGACGTTCGTGCCGAACTTGCAGAGGTGGTAGCGGAAATGAAAATCAAGTAGGGTCGGGACGTAGCGCAGCCTGGTAGCGCACCTGAATGGGGTTCAGGGGGTCCAG